>JAKPBL010000483.1 GCA_029778965.1 Bacteroidota bacterium | reverse complement strand
TGGTTTTATTGATGGTGGCGGTCAGCTTGCGGAGAGCCTGGCTCATGAGACGGGCCTGCAGTCCCATTTTGCTGTCGCCCATCTCTCCTTCCAGTTCCCCTTTGGGAACCAGCGCGGCTACAGAATCTATCACTACCACATCGACCGCTCCCGATAAGATCAGGCGATCGGCAATTTCAAGCCCCTGCTCGCCGTAATCGGGTTGTGAGATCAGCAGGCTGTCGACATCCACGCCCAGGCGCCGGGCATAATTGCTGTCAAAGGCATGTTCGGCATCGATAATGGCGCAAATACCACCTTTTTTCTGGGCCTCGGCAATGGCATGGATCGCCACCGTGGTTTTACCCGAAGCTTCAGGTCCGTATATTTCGATGATCCGTCCCTTCGGGAATCCGCCGATCCCCAGGGCCACATCCAGGCCCAGCGATCCGGAAGAAACCACTTCCTGCGCTTCGGTTGACCGCTCGTTCATCATCATCACCGATCCCTTGCCAAAGTCTTTGTCGATTTTGTCAATGGTCAGCTTCAGCGCTTTTAATTTCTCTGCGTTCGACATATAGGTTGTTTTATGTTGTTATGGGTCAAATATATTTCCGGAACAAAGATAGGCGGCAAATTGATATCAACACTAAACTATTTAGCATTTTTTCACTAAAAAATTTACCGTTAAAAAACGGTGGGAAATGCCGCAGACAGCTTATTTGTTAGAATCGCATTAAAAGCGCCTGGAAATCGCTAACAAGTATGACCTTTACGCATCAATACATCACTTATTTAAACCAGTCGAATGAAACTACTTGCCACCCTGGTGCTGATAGCCGCCATTTCAGGCTCGGCCCTGGCCCAGGACCCGGTTTCCGCCACCGCGGGCGTAACTTATGGCACCGGCGCCACTGCCGACAACGCTGTTCCTGCCACTGCCTTATCGTCAAAAATCAACAACGGCCAGTTTACCGGCAAGGTAACGGGTAAAGTGACCGACGTATGCCAGAAGATGGGTTGCTGGATGAAACTGGAAACCGGGCAGGGCGACCCCATCATGGTCAAGTTCAAAGACTACGGCTTCTTTATGCCGAAAGACATCGTGGGCAAGGAAGTGGTGCTTGATGGTGAGGCGACGGTTACCGAAACATCGGTAAAGCAATTGAAGCACTACGCCAAAGATGCCGGTAAAAGCAAAGCCGAAATTTCGAAAATCAAAGCGCCGAAAAGGGAAACCGTATTTGTTGCCAACGGTGTACTGGTGCTGTAAATACCGGAGAAACAAGCCGACCGGCTCCCGCAAAATAGACGGCGGTTGGGGATGAACCGCTACATTTGTACAAACACTCAACTAAAATACCAATCATGAAAATTTCTTACTTAGTAGCAGCGGCTTTCGCAAGCCTCTCTTTGGTGTCTTGCGTAAGCTCTAAAAAATTCAAGGCGGAACAGGCCAAAGTGGCCGAGCTGACCGGCAAGAACGGCCAGCTCACCACTGATCTCAGCTCCTGCAACGATGCCAAAGCAGAGGAAGCCAGGAAAAGGGCGGGCCTCGAAAACGATATTGCCAACCTCAACAAGCAAATCGACCTGCTGAAAGAAAACAATACATCGGCTATCCGCCAGTTGCAGGACCTGTCGGTGATCAGCTCGCAGCAAGCCGAAAGCATCAAAAAATCGATGGACAACCTGGGACTGAAAGACGCGTACATCCAGGACCTGCAAACGCAGATGGCGAAAAAAGATTCGCTGAACATGGCCCTGGTGATGAACCTGAAGGGCGCTATCGGCAACCTCGACGACCAGGACATCAACATCAAGGTCGACAAAGGCGTTGTATTCGTTGATATTTCCGACAAACTGCTCTTTAAAAGCGGCAGCTATACGGTAACACCCCGTGCCAAAGAAGTGCTGGGTAAAGTGGCCACCGTGCTGAAGAACCAGCCCGACATCGAATTCATGGTAGAAGGCCATACCGACAACGCCGAGCTGCGTGGCAATATCGGCCCCCTGAAAGACAACTGGGACCTGAGTGTTTTCCGCGCTACCGCCGTGGTAAAGATCCTGCAAAAAACCTACGGCATGGACCCCGCAAAAATCGCGGCTGCCGGTCGTGGTGAATACAAGCCCATTGCCGACAACAGCACTGCCGAGGGTCGCGCCGCCAACCGCCGCACCCGTATCGTGATCCTTCCGCAACTGGACCAGTTTTATAAACTGCTGGAAAAGAAAGGATAAACAATTTGTCGGTTTGAAGTTTGAGGTGCTGCCGCAAGTGTAGTAAACAAATAAAAAAGGCGATTTACATTTAGTGTAAGTCGCCTTTTAGTTAAGTATGGTTGCCGCGCGGCGGCACCTCAAACTTCAAACCTCAAACTCTTCTCATCGGCTTCCAGTTGCTGCAGGTATTGCCCGAACTGCCGGTGAAATAGACGACGGGCGAAGAAGAATCCCGCTCCCGACAAAAGAAGTACCGTAACCGGTAATCCCCCCCCGAAAAGAGGCTGCCGGAGCAGGTAAGGCAGGGGCAGGCCGGTGGCCAGCACGCCACCCAACAGGTAGCCCGCGGCAATCGCCAGCGGATATACGATTACCGCAAGACGGTATTGCAGCTTCTCCCATTGCCGGCATTTATCCGAAAACTGCCGTAACAATTGCAGCAGGTTGGCATCGGCCAGCCGGATATGCGTCAGTTCCCGGTACAATAGCCATCCCTTCCCGATGATCACTCCATTAAAAACAGCAGCAGCCAGCAAACCGCCACGCACCTGCCAGTACGGGGTCAATAACAGCGCGAGCAGGTAACCCGCGGTGATCACTGCGCTCCAGCAGCAATGGCGAAACAGGTTGGCCTGCAACTTCGACAACGGATGAATGCTAACCCGTGGCGGGGCTGCCGCCAGCACCTGCTCCAGCAACTCATCTACAGGCTGCCATTGCTTCCAGTTTTGTACTTCATTCATGTTGCTCGGGATGTATGATTTTGGCCAGCCGTTGTTTAATCCGGTACAGGCGCACGCTGGCATGCGCCGCACTGATACCCATCATGTCCGCCATCTCCGCGATCGAATAGCCATCTAGAAAGAGCAGGGCCATTGCTTTGTCTGTTTCCGACAACAGGCGGATGGCCGCCTGCAACTGCTGGCTGTCTTCCCGGTCAAAAACAGCCGGCGGCTCAAAGCCCGCATCGGTCAGCGCTTCCGCGTGCCGCAAAGCCGTTTTCTTGCGACGCAGGGTCAGCACGGTATTGATAGCGATGCGATACAGCCAGGTGCTGAACCTGGCTTCGCCCCTGAACTGCTTCATTCCTTTCCAGCATTGCAGCACGATCTCCTGGTAGAGGTCTTTCTTCTCCTCTCCGTCGGCAGCATACATGGATACCACCTTGTAGATAATACCCTGGTGCTCGCGCAGGCCGGCCAGAAATTCTTTCTCGTCCAAGTATCTTTTACCTATTAGACGTTTACAGCAGCCCGATCTTACAGGTTCCCTTCATTCTATACGTATTAACCGGTATGGTCGCTGGTGATTACCCATTCACCGTCGATCCGCCGGAAGGTAAGGGTGAAAATGCCCGTGAGGTCGCCCACGGTACGTGCCAGGTGAAAGCGGCCTACCACCAGGTATGCATTTTCATCGAGGCGG
>JAKPBL010000476.1 GCA_029778965.1 Bacteroidota bacterium | reverse complement strand
CCATGCTTAGCCTGAAAAACGTAAATGCCATCTCCCACTTTACCGACTGGACCATTGCGCACGTGCATATCGGCGGATTGGGATGGAATGGTTTTATGGCCTTCGCCATACTGTATTACCTGGTGCCGAAAATGTGGGATACCCCGCTGTACAGCACCAAGCTGGCCAATAACCACTTCTGGCTGGGTACGGTCGGTATCGTAATCTATGCCATCCCGATGTATTGGGCCGGTTTCGAGCAAAGCCTGATGTGGAAAGCATTCACTCCCGAGGGACAACTGAAATACCAGTTCATCGAAACCGTAAACAGCATCCTGCCTCTCTATGTGCTGCGCAGCATCGGCGGCGGCTTATACCTGATCGGCGCGCTGCTCATGGTGTATAACCTCAGCAAAACCATCGCCAAGGGTTCGTTCATCGCCGATGAAGAAGCGCATGCAGCACCCCTGCTGAAAGAAGAATCACACCTGAAAGAGTACTGGCACCGCATTATCGAGCGCAAGCCGCTGACCATGCTGGTGCTGAGCCTGATCGTGGTGGCCATCGGTGGTATAGTCGAGTTTCTGCCCACCTTCCTGGTGAAATCCAATATACCCACCATCGCCAGCGTAAAACCATATACGCCACTGGAACTGCAAGGCCGCGATATTTATGTACGCGAAGGCTGTTACACCTGTCATTCGCAGATGGTGCGCCCTTTCCGCGATGAGGTGGCCCGCTACGGCGAATATTCAAAAGCTGGCGAGTTCGTCTATGACCATCCCTTCCAGTGGGGCAGTAAGAGAACCGGCCCCGACCTGGCCCGCGTTGGCGGCAAGTATCCCGACTCCTGGCACTTCAACCACATGTATGATCCGCGCAGCATGAGCCCCGGTTCCATCATGCCGCCTTATCCCTGGCTGCTCGACAACGCCCTCGACACTGCATCTACTCCTGCCAAGATCAGGGCTATGCAAACCCTGGGTGTACCCTATCCCAAGGGATATGACCAGCAGGCCAACCAGGACCTGATGAAGCAGGCAAGCGGCATCCAGAAACGCCTGAAAGTTGATAAGATAGAAACACCGGCCAATGCCGAGATCATCGCGCTGATCGCTTACCTGCAAAGAGTGGGCACCGATATCAAGGCGGAAGCAGCTAAAAATACATTAACCAGCAATCCATAGTCATGAAATTCATCAACTATATCACCAAGATAGCCGGTATCGATATCTATGGACTCATATCACTGTCGCTCTTCGTGTTGTTTTTTACGGTGATGCTGGTATGGGTATTCAAAAGCAATAAGCAAAAACTGGCCGAAATCAGCCGCATTCCGTTAGACCAATAAACCAAACCGAACATGAAAAATGAACTGGATATTTTCAGCAACAGCACCGCCATCCTGCTGCTCGTGGTGATGTTCATACTGCTTATCGTGATCGGCTTGCTGGGCAATGTGCTGTACGGCCTCGCCCAGGTAAAATACCGTCGCGAGAAAAAAGAAAACGATGCTAATAAAGCCGGACTGCTCGGCATCGTATTGCTGCTGGCCGCAGGTACTCTCAACGCCCAGGACGCGGCAGCACCCGCAGCTTCCACCGGCATTGCCGGCATGAGCTATACCACTTTTTTCTTCATGCTGTTTGTGCTGACGCTCGAGCTGATCATCGTGCTGGCAATGCTGCTGCAGATACGTCTTATGCTGCGCGTGGAGAAAGCGGCGGATGCACCTGATGTCGTGCCGGTGAAAAAAGAATCGGCTATCCGCCAATGGTGGAGTAAGGCCAACGCCTTCAAACCCGTAGAGAAAGAAGCCGATATCATGCTCGATCATAATTACGACGGCATTCGCGAGCTCGATAACCGGCTTCCGCCGTGGTGGCTCTATGGCTTCTATGCAACTATCATCTTTTCGGTGATCTACCTGTGGCGGGCCGAGGTAACCCATGCAGCACCCAATGGCGTGGAAGAATACCAGGCATCGGTGGAGAAAGCGAAGAAAGAAGTGGCTGCCTATCTCGCGGCGAAAGGAGAAAGCGTGGATGAGAATACCGTGGAAATGCTGGCCGACGCCGCCGACCTGGCAGCGGGTAAGGCGAATTTCGTAACCTCCTGCGCTGCCTGTCACCTGGCTACCGGCGCCGGTTCCGTAGGCCCCAATCTCACCGACGAATACTGGTTACACGGCGGCGATATTAAGTCTGTGTTCAAGACCATCCGCTATGGTATCAATGCCATGCCGGCCTGGCAGAATACGTATTCGAACAAGCAGATTGCCCAACTGGCGAGTTATGTCGAAACCCTGAAAGGCACCAATCCGCCCAACGCGAAAGCGCCCGAGGGACAGCTTTATAAACCAGCAGAGCAAACAGAAAAACCGGCAGAACAAGCAGAAAAATAAACATGAAACCGCAGGAAAACTTCAGGGACCGCATCGCTACGGTGGATGCGCAGGGAAAAAGAAAATGGGTGTATGCCCGGAAGCCGAAAGGCAAGTTCTACAATGCGAGAACCATCGTCAGCCTTTTCTTTTTCGCCATTTTCCTGGTCCTGCCTTTTATTAAAGTAAATAGCCGGCCCCTGTTCATGTTTAATATTCCTGAAGCCAAATTCATCATCTTCGGAAAAGTATTCTGGCCGCAGGACTTCGTGGTATTTGGTGTGGCGATGGTTACGGGGATTTTGTTCATCGTGTTGTTCACCGCCGCGTTCGGACGTCTGTTCTGCGGGTGGGTTTGTCCGCAGACCAACTTCATGGAAATGCTTTTCCGGAGGCTCGAATACCTGATAGAGGGCGATGCCTCTGAACAGCAGCGTCGCGACAAAGGTCCCTGGAATGCCGAAAAGATCCGGGTAAAGACAACCAAGCATGTATCGTTCTTCCTGATTTCGTTTCTGATCGCCAATTATTTCCTGGCCTATATTATCGGCGTCGATGCCTTGCTGGCCATTATCCGCGAACCGGTTTCGGAACATGTCGGCGGCTTCTTCTCGCTGGTAATTTTTTCAGGCGTATTCTATGCCGTGTATGCCTTCTTCCGCGAGCAGGCCTGCACGGTTGTTTGTCCGTATGGCCGCCTGCAAAGCGTATTGCTCGACCGCAACTCGGTGGTAGTGGCCTATGATTACAAACGCGGCGAGCCACGCGGCAAAGCAAAACCCGGTGTTACCATTGGCGATTGTGTGGACTGCTTCCAGTGTGTTCGGGTATGCCCCACCGGTATAGATATCCGCAACGGCACCCAGATGGAATGCGTAGGCTGTACAGCGTGTATTGATGCCTGTGATGCCATTATGGTGGGCATGAAACGACCCACCGGCCTGATCCGGTACGATTCAGAAACCGGTATCGCCGAAGGCAAGAAGCTGAGCTACACCGGCCGCATGAAGTTTTACACCGTGGCGCTGCTGATCCTGGCCGGACTGCTCACCACCCTGCTGGTAACCCGCCATAACGTGGATGGCACCATTGTACGGGCGCCGGGTCTGCTGTTCCAGGAAGTAGGCGAAGACAGCCTCTCGAACCTGTACAGCTTTAAATACCGGAATAAAACGATCGACGATATTAACCTGGCATTGAAGCTGGAAAACGGCACCCCGGGACAAATCAAGCTGGTCACCAGCTCGTCTATCCTGGCGAAAAAAGAAGACATTGGCTCTGCTTCCTTCTTCATCGTATTGCCCCGTACCGCTATCAATGCCCGGAAAACGCCGCTGAAAATAGGTTTGTACCAGGGCGGCGAAAAAATAGCCGATGTGAAGACCAACTTCATGGGGCCATTCAGTAAATTTTAAAAACATCGTGTATGCATTGGGGTCAGAGAATTATTGCGGGTTTCGTTGTGTTTGCTGTTTTTATCGGGTATATGGTGTACCGTGCGCAGAGCACCACTTTTTACCTGGTAGAAAAGGACTATTATAACAAAGAGTTGCATTACCAGGACCAGATCGACGCCATGCAACGCACGGCGCCTTATCTCGATGGCGTGCAGGTGACGCGCTCGGGCGCTTCGGCAGATCTGCAGTTGCCGCCCGCCATCGCCGCAAATGCCCGGGGTGAGGTATGGATATACTGCCCCGATAACGCCAATTTCGACCAGCATGTAGCGCTGTCGACCGACGCGGAGGGAAAGCAGCGTTTCGAGGGGCTTACCGAAGGCAAGGCCTATACCCTGCGGATTAGCTGGAAACACAACAACCAAGATTATTACGTACAGAAAGCGGCAGGCCGCTAAACCCGGAATAACAAACGCATGACGAGCGCCTTATTAGCCGGATGGGTTTTGGGCATTGCAGGCAGCCTGCATTGCGTGGGCATGTGCGGCCCCCTGGCCGTGCTGGCGCCCATCGACCGCCGTTCGGGCTTCCATATGGCGCTTTCCATGACCGCCTATCAACTCGGCCGCACCGCCATGTATGCTCTGCTTGGTTTGCTGGTGGGATTGTTTGGCCGCGGGCTGGCGATCGGCGGCTGGCAGCAGGGCATCGCCTTTGTTGCCGGTGTCGGCACCATGGCCTGGGCACTGCGCCTGTTCTACCGCCGCTGGCGCATCTCCCACCCGTCGGGTAGCACCCGACGGGTGGCACCCGACGGGTGGGTCGTGCAGCATTCCTTTGTGCTTTCCCCCGTAAAGTTTATTCACCGCGCCTCATCGTTTCTCCTGCGCCGCCCGGCGCACTGGTACAATGCCCTGGGGTTTGGCGCGGTCAACGGGCTGTTGCCTTGCGGCATGGTGTACCTGGCCCTGGTGGCTTCGGTAGGCGCAGGCACCGCGGCGAGCGCCACTGCTTTTATGGTCGGGTTCGGGCTGGGAACGGTTCCCACCATGTTGCTGGCCGCCCTCGGCCTGCAATGGCTGCGCGCGCACGCGGGCCGGCTCTATACAATCTATTTTCCCTTCGTGATACTGCTTACGGGATTGATACTGGTGATGCGCAGCGGTTCGGCCATGCCCGACCTGTTGCAGAAAGTGGCGGAACATTGCCTGCCGCCTGGCCGTTAGTCTTCTTGACATTCCCTGCAAATAATGCGAACTTGTGTGGAACAACCCACACCAATGAAACAACCCATCGGCCCGCGCCTGCTTCATTTTCTTTTTTTCCTCTTTATGATAATGCCTGCCATCACCCAGGCCCAGCTTGTGGCCGAACACGGTCGCCTCTCGGTAAAAGGCGCGCAACTGGTCGACGCCAAGGGAAAGCCACTGGTGCTGCGCGGTATGAGCTTCGGCTGGCACAACTGGTGGCCCCGTTTTTACAACGAGAGTGCGGTGCAATGGCTGGCGAGCGATTGGTATACAACGGTGGTTCGTGCGGCAATGGGCGTTGAGCCCGAGGGCGGCTATATCAAAAAACCGTCAGAGAGCAAGGAGAAGATCCGGGCTGTCATCGATGGAGCCATCAAGGCCGGCATTTACGTGATCGTCGACTGGCACAGCCATAATATCAATACTGCGGAGGCGGTTGCATTCTTCAAAGAGATCTCTGCTGCTTATGGCAAGTATCCCAATATCATCTACGAGGTATTCAACGAGCCCGATCACGAAAGCTGGGCCGATGTGAAAAAATATTCAGCCGAAGTAATAGCCGCGATCAGAGCCAATGACAAGGAGAATATTATTCTCGTGGGTTCACCGCACTGGGACCAGGACCTGAAGATCGTTGCCGACGATCCGCTGAAAGGGTACAGCAATATCATGTACACGCTGCATTATTATGCTGCTTCGCACAAGCAAAGCCTGCGCGACCAGGCTGATTATGCGCTGGCCAAGGGCATCCCCATTTTTATTTCCGAATGTGCAGGCATGGAAGCTACCGGCAACGGCCCTATCAATTATGAAGAATGGCAGCGCTGGATCGACTGGTCGGAAGCGAATAAAATAAGCTGGCTGGTTTGGTCGGTGGCGGATAAAGACGAAACATGCTCTGTGCTGAAGTCCTCCGCGGCCAGCGAAGGGAAATGGGACGACCGGGACTTGAAAGAATCGGGCCTAAAAACAAAAGAGTACCTGCGCTATTATAACCGCGTGAATAACCGGAGCGCCAGATAAGAGCCTTTCCAGAAAAACCCCGGTCTATGGCAAAGACTTGCCGAAAAACAATCTGCCTGTAAGCAACCACGCATTAATAGCCAATTTAGATTTCTTATACAACAAAATATTCATCACGAATGAGTGAAGACCAAAAAGGAATGCTTGAGCAGTAGCTTTGGAATATTGCCAATACGCCACGCGGAAAAATGAACGCAGACGAGTTCAGGAATTATATACTGGGATTTATTTTCTATAAATACCTCAGTGACAGAATGGAATTGTTTGCCAATGAAATACTCAAACAAGTCAAACTTAAACGGCTTCACCTCCTACCAATTTTTTCTCTATCCACTCCGCATCAAACCTCTCTACTGAGAAAACGGAAAAACTTATCGAAGACTACCTGTTTGCTGAAAGGGAGCCTCTACGGGAAGGGGTATTGGACCTTGTAAATGGCGAAAACCAAGTCTGCTACAACCAAAAATTGGGAGATCGGATACTCCAGCGCATTAAGGATTTAATTGAAAAATTTATCAACGGCATGAATCTGAGCTAGCCTCTTTTTGACACTTGCCTGGAGCATCTATTATTTTAAAAGTTTTCGCTCGCTCCTTATTGATTTCCCCCATCCCTGCATCTTATTGCCAACACCATCGTCAATGAGAATACTCGCTATCGTACTGCTGCTCGCCGCTTGTGAAGGCGCCATCTCCCGAAACCAGGCGACGACTACCGCGTCCAACCGGCCTGCTAAAGACAGCAGCTTTTTCGGCAGACTTTCGGATGCCGCTGTTTCCCTGACCCGGCAACAGGTAGAATATGACCCTTCTTACTATGCAATCCCTTACCCCAATGGAGATATCCCAATGAGAAAGGGCGTGTGTAGTGATGTGGTCATCAGGGCTTACCGCAGGTTGGGCATCGACCTTCAGCAAAACATCCATGAAGACATGGTCAATCACTTCGACCGCTATCCGAAAAACTGGGGCTTACCGGCGCCCGATAAAAACATCGACCACCGCCGGGTGCCCAACCTGATGACCTACTTTAACCGAAAAGAAGCCAGCCGACCGGTCACCCGAAAGGCAGGCGATTACCAGCCGGGTGATATCGTATGTTGGATGCTGCCGGGTAACCTGACGCATATCGGCATTGTTATCGATTCGGCTGCGGGCGATAAAACCCGAAAGCTTATCGTGCATAATATCGGCCGTGGACAGGTAGTCGAGGACTGCCTGTTTAGCTATACCATCATTGGTCACTACCGCTATAAGCCAGGTTAGGAAGAATCCTACGTAAAACAGACGGGCAATGACTATTTCGGCGGAGATCAAATACTCGCAACAGGGAAAATAACCGCAGCCATTTTGTTTACAAAAAACAACCGATCTGTGTAAACAAACAGTTTTGCATACAGAAATTAGACACAAAACTGGTTGTTTACGGTTTTCGACCAAAATATGGAAGCAAATAGCTTTAGCTATAAAGGCGTCGTGAACCCGTACTTCCGGTAAATCGCCCGCGCCTTTTCGCCCGCCAGGAATGCCACAAATGCCGCAGCGGCTTCGCGATGGGGCGTCGTTTTTACGATAGCGGCCATATAAACAGCCTTGATATTTTCTTTTTCAGGAATGGGCACCAACTCCACCGGGTGCTGGAGCATCTGCTGGTAAAGCGCCTCAGAATACCATACCGGACCCGCATCACTCTGGTCATACAGTACCCGCAAAGGCGTTTGCCAATGATGAATCTGGGTAAGATAGGTGCTTCCATCGTTTACCTTGGTTTGCATGATCGCTTTCTTCAGCGCTTCGCCGCCGGCTTTCACATAGGCTTCTTCAATGCGGCCGCCAATGCCCTCCCAGGTGGGATTGGGCATACTGACGCGCACCTCTTTGCGGCCCAGGTCTTTCAGTCCGGTGATTTTTTTCGGGTTGCCTTTCCGCACCATGATGGCAAGGCGGTTATACGCATAGGTAATGGTATCTTCCATATAAGGCATCATCTGCAGCATGCGCGATCTGCCGGCGGTATATACATCGGGCTGAAGCGTGATCCGCATATTGCCGATGGTAAGCGATCCGCCTTCTATCTGTTTGGCCAGAATACCCGGCGGCAGGGTCTCTGCGAACACACGCTGGTATTGCGAATGGGCTTCTTTAAACGCCGCCAGCAATTCATCCACGCACATGAACTGGTTGCCGGCAAAAAACACCACCAGTTGCGGATCATTGATATCGCCGTAGAGATCAGGCACATTGTCGATTCCTGGTATGGTGAACATCACCTTGCTTTCAGGCGGCTGGTTCCAGGGAGGATCGAAGCGGTGCTCCTGGGCCTTTACGATACCGGCAGCGAGTAGCAGGGCCGCCAGGGCCGCTGTATTTTTTTTCATATTGTATTCCTGTTATATCAGGGTTTGACAATGGCCCAGCCCTGCTGCTGGCGAAGAATCAGCTCGCCGTTTCCGCTTGGGATCACAGCAATAAAATCATACAACTGGCTGCGCTCGATCTTTCGTTCGCGCAGGCTGTTGGCGCATTGCGCAATGACAACACCCTTCTCCACCAGGCTTTTCAGGTCTTCTTCGAACTTGTTCCCTTTCAGGCAGGCCTCGGTGCCACCGCTAAAAGTGACCAGCTCTACCGTAAGTTTGCCAACCAGCCGCGGATCAGCCAGGGCATTGTTGATATTGCGGATGGCTTTTTCGATAACCTTCGGATCACTGTTATCGAGCTGATAGATCGCATGATACTTTTTCTTCTCGGCCTTGGCGCCTGTAAAGGCAGCATTGGCGGCCAGGGGATCACCAGCGGTTTGTGCAGTGGCGCCGGTCATCAGCAAGCCCGCTATCAGTCCGCAAAAAATCATTTTTTTCATGTTGTATTTTTTGGATGTAAAACTATTTTGATGCCTGCTCAAGAGCGGTACGGATCGGCTCAAAGGGACCATACTTGTGCTGCGTTTCCGGAAAGCTGTCTGCATAAGGGCCGAAGGGGAAGTCGATGGGTTTGTCTGCTATTTCTTTCCAATCGGCCGACTGGTCTTTATGCGGCCGCTCGCAACTGTTCACGAACGCCGCCACATCCCAGGCTTCCGCATCAGACAGTGTAGCGTGCTGATAGCTGATCCCGAATGGCATATTGTTCTTCACAAAAGCAGCGAAATTGCTGATCCGGAAGAGGCCCGCGCCGTCGTTGTAACTATGCGGCCCCCATAACGGCGGATATACATATGCGTTAGTCTGGCCGTTTATCTGCCCTTCGCCGTTTACGCCATGACAGCTCTGGCACTGGCTCACATACACTTTTCTACCCGCTTCAGGGTCGGCAGCGCGGTCGAGATAGGGCAATCTCACCAGCCCGGTTCCGCCGGGAGAAGCGCCTTTCGGCACATCGCTTCCCAGCCATTCCATATACGCATATATCGCTTTCATCTCGCGCAAATTGCTGTCGAGCTGCCAGCCGTTCAGGCTTCGCTCGAGGCAATCATTAATACGATCATAGATGGTTTGTACACCGTGGTTTCTTGCCCGGTATTTCGGATACGTAGAGAATACCTTTCCGTAATTGTTACCGTAAGGAACCGTACCGCCTTCGAGATGGCAGTTCTGGCAATTCATACCATTGGTAATCTGCATGACGCTGCCCTTTGGTCCGAGGTAGTCCGCCGTATGCGCGATCAACTCATAGCCATACCAGATCAGGTCGCTGTCTTCTGCCTGCCGCGGTATATGAAAATAACTCCAGCCCCGCCAGGCGGTATCGACCGGCTCATTCGCACGCACATCGGCCATAGCCTTATCGTCGGCCTCTCTTTTACGATACCCCGAAATGCACTCACCGGCAATAACTACCGTCACTATTATCAATATTATCACTGCGGGCCAATGTCGTTTCATAAACATATTTGTGATCAGCTATCTTTTGCGACAATTGACTATAACCTAAAGTTATAATGTGCGGTAAATTTCCGGAAAAGTTCGGCTGCTGCATCAGCGTGGCCCTGGGGTTCAATGAAATAAAAACTACGGTTGATTTTTAGTCCCTTAACCTCAACAACCGAGAACTCTTTGTTTTCAAGCTCTTTTGCGATGGCATGCACCGACAAAAAAGCAAGCGAGGGGGAATGGCGAAGATAGGCTTTCGGTATTGCCCATCCGCATTCCGGATACCAACTGGTTGATTTTTATGCCACAGCGGCGCAATGCATTGGCCAGCACTTCGCGTGTGCCGGAGCCCGGCTCTCTTAATAAGAAGGGCCCATGTCAAATTCAAGCTGGCGATAGCGCACAAGCACCTCTCCGGCATATTGCTGCAACTGTTTGCCTGCAGCGGTCAGTTTTATGCGTGACCCCTGGCGTTCAAACAACTGTACTTTGAAATGACTTTCTATTTCCTGGATATGACGGGTACCCGCCGGCTGGGAGATAAAGAGATCGTTCGCCGCACGGGTGAAGTTCAGCTTTTTCGCAACCGTATAAAACACCTGAAATCGAACATAAATTAGAAGGCAACTTAGTGCCTGAATGTAACAATTTCGGCGTAATCGGGCGCATCGGGATACAACAGGATCACTTTTAATTCCGTATCGGAAAGCACGTCTATGACGAAGCTGATACCATCGTCATCGCCTCCCAGGCTAAAACGCAGTTTTGTTTCGTTGTCGGTAAAAGTCCAGGGACCCGAATAGAAATCGGGATCGTCTGCATCGCATTTTGTAGCCCCCTCTTCCACCACCAGGGTGTTATCGGTTTTAAAAAAGAAGACATTGTCTTTTTCACATTGCTCACCGGTCTTGAATATATCTTCAGACTCCGTGCCGGTTTTTGAGATAAAAGAAACTATTTTCCATGGCTTATCGGTGAGCAGTGTCGTTTTTGACGACTTCGGCTTATCGTCGTTCTTACCGCAAGAAGAAAGTGCCAATGCAAAAAAGCCGCAGGCGGCAACAATCAGTGTTTTTTTGATGCTCATACAATAAAAGACAGGTTTAGGCAGTATAACGTCATTCGGGCTTTTTTAGTCTTCCTGCCAGTGCCGCTTTTTGAAAACCTGGGTTATCTTGACCGTAACTATGCGCCGGCTTTCAATGGGTAAAACCGCCCACACCATTCCACATACGCATCAACCCCTTTCTTCAGCAATTCTTTGGTGGCGCCGTCTTTGATCATGCCGCTCTCATCAAAAGATTCGGCTATTTTGGCGAGATATAGTTCCGGCGCCGGCATAGCAGGCACATTCAGGGGCACGAGGCACTGGCGTAAATGATGGTTCGCGCCGAAGCCGCCATAGCTGCCGGGCGAATGGCTGATCACCATCGCGGGCTTCCCCTTCCACACATTTTTGCCTACCGGCCTGGACCCGATATCGAGCGCATTTTTCAATACCGCCGGCACAGACCGGTTGTACTCGGGAGTTATAAAAATGAGGCCGTCCACCCTGCTGGCCTCTTCCCGGAAAGCGGTATAGGAAGCCGGCGGCTGACCATCAGTGTCAAAGTCGGCATTGTATATGGGCAGATCCGCCAGCGAAACAACCTTGAATGCAAAACCGGGCGGCGTCATCTCCAGCAGTGCGCGGGCAATCTTTCCCGAAAACGATTCTTTTCGTAAACTCCCCACCAGGAGGCCAATTGTTTTTTCCATAACTGTTTTGAATGGTAGTGCGGCTGCCCGCTCTTAATTCGACAAAATTGCAACAATTAAGCCAATAAGCATGTCGATGGTTGCTGTCAGACACGCAGGCACGATCGTCGGCATATTCCCGTCAAACGCGCAAGATATCATTGTCAAAATGGTATATTTAGAAAGCCACGCTTACAGGAAGCTTGTATGATATTCTACCAGCCATCCCCGAACCTGTTCCTGCGCGAATTTGTACGCGTGTACCGCATCGTGCATTTCAGGTTTGACAACCTGCCTATTACTCCCTGCAAAGCCTATCCTCCGCGACCCGAACATTGCCTGAGCTTTTACCCGCGCGATTATGAACAGGTGGAATTTAGCCGGAGTAATACAAAAACGGGCAGGCTGCATGCAGTTCTTTTCGGGCAGTTGACCGAAGTGACCAATCGTTATGTAGGACAGGATTTTCTGCTGCTGCAGATTGTATTCACACCGGGCGCTCTTTTCCGCTTAACAGGTATTCCATCTGAGGAAATCGCCAACAGCTATCTGGATGCCAATGATTTTTTTCCGGGAGAAACAGCACTCGTTAACCGGCAGTTGTGCGATTGCAAAACCTATAACGAAATGATTGGGGTTGCCGACAGCTTCCTGCTGCGGGTCATCAAGAAAAAAGCACTCGACGCCCACCGGCTCGATGCTGCCTGCCAGCGCCTGATCAGCCACGCGGAGAATTATTCGGTCGACTGGCTGGCGCGCGCATCCTGCCTTTCCATACGCCAGTTTGAACGAAAATTCCGCGAGCGAATGGGCGTTTCTCCCAAATACTTTGCCCGCCTCGCCCGTTTTGAGAAAGCCTTTCGCATGAAGAATATGCATCCGGCAAAAGACTGGCTCAGCATTGCACTGCATTGCGGTTATTATGATTACCAGCACCTGGTACGCGATTATCATGATTTCACCGGGCAAACGCCCGCTGATTTCCACCTGACCGATATGTCGGCTCCTGAAAGGCTTTTCGGTGAGGTGGATATTTTTTAAGAATGTCGCGTTCTTACCAGTGCACCGTCTTCGCCTGACCGCATATTGCAATAAAAAATGCAAAGGCGAACATTCCTCGGCAGCGCCGCGATCGTAGTTCCGGCGGTAGCCATGGCCCGCCAGCGGCTGAACTGGCCGGCAGACACCGACACCCAAAAACCGTTTGTGGTGAAACAAGGCGACAGCCGCTTCGGCGAAAAAACCATGCTGGGCGGCAAAAGCCCCAACGACATAAAAATTTCAGCCAAAGACACCGGCAATCAACTGGCTATTTTCTTCTACGAAGGAAAAGAAAAGGGAGGCCCGCCGAAGCACTATCATCTCCACCAGGACGAAATATTCTTCGTCGTAACTGGAGAATACCTCTTCGAAGTAGGCGGCGAACAATTCCGGCTGCAGGCGGGCGATACCATCTTCCTGCCGCGACGGTTACCACATTGCTTCGCCCAGACCAGCGATACCGGCAGCATGTATTTTATGTTTCAGCCCGCAGGCAAGATGGAAGACTTCTTCCGGGCGATAGGTGCACTCACCGCAGTCCCCACCCCCGCGCAGGGCGCCGCTATTTTCGCTCAGCACGACATGCAGGTAGTGGGGCCGCCGCTGGCGTTCTGATCCGGGCGCGCCTGCCGTCGCCCGGCCAGCCTGTATGCGCGTAAGCGGGTGGAATATGTAATAAAAAACGGCCTCCGGTCACAATAAATAGCCGGCTTTGACCGATACCCATACAAAGCCGGCCCGCCGGCCTTGAAATATGAATCCGAGAAAGCATATCCCCGGAAAAACCTGGTTGGCAGCCGTAGCCGTATTCGCTTCCGCCACTGCGTTGGCGCAAGACCTGACCGCCGTTTCCGACAGCCTGAAAGCAGAGGGAACGCGCATCTACCAGTCGGAGATCACTTCCTGGCATGCAACCGACCTTTTTATCGACAAATACAAGGAGACCGGCAATATTGGCGGCTATTTTTCTTACCGGGAAAACAACGCCTTTATCTGTGCTTTCATTAACAAGGGTAGCAATCCACGGATAATCGGCACCGTAACGCTCGACAGCTCCTTCAATCCAAAAAAGGCCCGCACCGACCTGGCAGAAAGAGAAATGACAGCGATCGAGAAAGATTACTATCTGTTACGTACAGCCGCTTACGCCGCTTTGCAAAAAGAAAACCTGGTCGACCTCTATGAAAATACAAGCCTGAATATCGTTCCGCTGATCAATGGCAGCGAAAGAAAAGTGTATGTGCTCACGGGACCCAAATCAAACGGACTGATCATTTTCGGCAACGACCTGCTGCTGCATTTCAATACGCAGAATGAACTGGTCTCATCAAAAAAGCTTCACAACAACCTCATGACGGCCGAGTTTGACCCCACGCATATCAATGACCCGGTCAAAGGCATTCATTCCCACCAGCCTTCCTCCGGCGAATTCATTACAGCCACCGATATCGCTACGCTATTGCTTTACCAGAAATTCGCGCGCTGGGATAGCTATATGGTAGTAGCGCAGAACCATGTATCGGTATGGAATTGCGTAAACAACAGCCTGTTTATAATCACCCGCGAAGATTGGGAGAAAAATTACCCGCAGCAAAAAAAGAAAAACAGGCGGGGGTAATGTGTATGCCCGGCCTGTAGGAAAAGCCGGTGAAGTTTTCCCGAT
>JAKPBL010000472.1 GCA_029778965.1 Bacteroidota bacterium | reverse complement strand
AACAATACAACACCCATCATCCTTTTGGCTGGAACGATGGACCGATGATTCCCGCCAATGGCTACCAGTCGTATTTTACGGCGGGATTTTATGCATCGGTGGGCGACTGGCTCAGCGTGCAACTGCAACCCGAATGGGTCTATGCCGCCAACCGGCCGTTTGCTACTTTCCCCACCCAGCATACCGACAGTATCTGGCAAGCATATTATACGTTCGCCAATGACATCGACAACCCTGAAAAATACGGCGACCGCAACTACACGCGCGTTTTTCCCGGTCAGTCGTCGGTCCGCTTCAATTATAAAAAGCTGTCGTTGGGCATTTCTACCGAATCTTTATGGTGGGGGCCGGGTATTCGCAACAGCCTCGTGATGTCGAATAATGCGCCGGGATTTCTGCACCTCACGCTGAATTCACGCGCACCCATGAAAACCTTCCTGGGGCATTTTGAATGGCAGCTCATTAGCGGTTTTTTGGAAAACTCCGGCATTCTACCGCTCGACACCAGCCGGCAATTCGAAGGACAGCCCCTATATAAACCGAAGCCTGATCACAACAGGTATATCAATGCCATGACCATCGCCTGGCAGCCCAAATGGGTGCCTCATTTGTTCCTGGGCTTCTCGCGCAGCTTTTACCAGTACAACCGCGACATCCCGAAAAGCATCAACGGTTATCTTCCGGTATTCTCCGGCCTTTTCAAAGGCAGCGGGCATGATGACTTCGCCCTGGGTCGTGACCAGTTGCTCGCATTTTCTTTCAGGTGGGTGTTTCCCAAAGAGATGGCCGAAGTATATGCCGAGTTTGGCCGCAACGACCATGCACAGAACTCGGAAGACTTTCTCCTGGAACCCGAGCACAGCAGGGCGTACCAACTGGGATTGCACAAGCTGTTCAAAGCAAAAAAAGAGCGCGAGGTGGAATTGCTGGTGGAAATGACCCAAACCCAGGCGCCGGCCACGGGTAATCTGCGCGCATTGCAACCCTGGTATGTACATTATCAAACCAGGCATGGCTATACCAACCTGGGGCAGGTGATCGGCGCGGGCATAGGTCCCGGCGGCAATAGCCAGACCCTGGCATTGAGCATTAACAAAGGCCTGCAGAAAACAGGTATTGTATTCGACAGGATCGTGCATAACAACGATTTCTATTACCAGGCGTTCACGCCCCTGCATAAATTCGAATACCATTGGGTTGACTTATCGGTAACTGCCCTGAAAACCTGGCAGTTCAGGAACCTGCTGCTGTCGGCCAATGCCTCTTTTATCAGATCGTTCAATTACCAATGGCGATATAAAGAGAATCCTGCAACTTTACTGAATGGCTGGAGAAAAGACATCAACAACCTGCAGTTGGGTTGTGCTGTTTCTTATCTCTTCGGTAAATAAGTTATGTCTGCAACGCCGCTTTTTTCCATACTGATCCCATCGTGGAACAACCTTCGTTACCTCCAGTTATGCATCGGCAGCATCCGGAAATACTCCACGCACCGCCACCAGCTCATCGTGCACGCCAATGAGTCTAAAGACGGTACGGTAGACTGGCTGCAGCAACAGCCGGATATCGAATTCACGTTCAGTGAACAGAATATCGGCGTATGCCATGCATTGAATCTCTCCCGCACGCTGGTGAAAACGGATTATATCGTGTATATCAATGACGATATGTTTGTTTGCCCCGGCTGGGACCAGGTATTGCTGGAAGAGTTGCAGGCCATCGGGCACAACCGGTTTTTCCTTTCATCAACGGCCATAGAGCCCGTGCCGCAAAGCAATTGCGCCATCAAAGGCGACTTCGGCCGCACCATCGATACCTTCAACGAAGAGGCGTTGATCAGGGATTTTGCCTCTTTCGGCATGCACGACTGGCAGGGCGCTACCTGGCCGCCGAACCTGGTGCACCGCGATATATGGGACCTGGTAGGCGGCTACAGTGTGGAATTTAGTCCCGGCATGTATTCCGACCCCGATTTTTCCATGAAGCTCTGGCAGGCGGGTATTCGCTATTTTAAGGGCCTGTCGCAAAGCCGCGTGTACCATTTTGGCAAAATATCTACCAGGCGGGTAAAAACCAATAAAGGATATAACCAGTTTATTCGCAAATGGGGCGTTACATCCAGCACCCTGACCGAATACATGCTGCACCGCGGGCAGCCTTTCAACGGCCCGCTGCCGGAATTCAGGCAGCCCCTTTGGCTTCGCCTCAAGAACAGCTTTAAAAAATGGTCGGTGGCACGCGGGGAATAGGAGACAAGGGAAAAAGCCGTAATTTTTGCAGATAGATCATACCCTGTATCGCATGAAAATAATACTTCAACTAGGCCTGTGGCTGGTATTTTGCATGGCCTTCGCCTTCGGGCAGGATACAAAACCGCCACGCGACACTGCGGCCAACTGGTGGCGCCCGGGCCAGGGTGAATTTCGCGCGGGCGACAGCACCCGCCGGCACCGCGACAGCAGTTTCCGCCGCACCGACAGCCTCCGTCAACCCGGCCGTGGATTTGCTTCCATTTTTGCCGATAGCGCCCGGCTCGATACCAGCGATTATCAATCGGCTATCGAAAGAGCCTATGCAGTACTGACACAAATAAAGGAGGAAAGTGAGCCTGGCGGCGATATCCGTCGTATTGCCCGCAAGCTGGCCGATGCCGATTCATCGTTGTCTGTAATCAAAACCAGCGTTGATTCAAACAGCGCTTATCTCAGCCTGCGTCATCTTGAGCTGTTCAAGACCCTGCTTATCAGCATGCAGGAAGACGTAACGGCGCAACGCGGCAAGCTCGACAGTGCCGACCGGCAAATGAACCAGCTACGCCAATCGATGCGCAACCTGATGGCCGATACCGTCATGAGGGCACTAATGCAGGACTCGGTGCTGCGACAGCATTTTTCTGTGCAACTGAAAGACATGCGAACCCAATGGCGGCAGGCCTCCCGCGGGTACCGGCAGAGTGCTACGCTGGTGAGCAACCTGCAAACCCATAACTCGCGTAATGCCATCCTCCTGTCGTCGCTGATCGGGAAGGTCGATG
This sequence comes from Bacteroidota bacterium, assembly GCA_029778965.1. GTDB lineage: Bacteria > Bacteroidota > Bacteroidia > Chitinophagales > Chitinophagaceae > Flavihumibacter. The sequence goes on along the minus strand of JAKPBL010000472.1, from coordinate 1,826 downwards.
ATATGCTGACCTCTTCGCTGACCCGGGTATTTGCACAGGAAAGAGGGGTGCTGTGGCGACCCGACCGGGGTGAAGACCTGCAGCAGTTGCGCAACGGCTACCGGCATGTTTATGAAAGCGAACGGAAAGCGCTGCGGTATTATTTCAGGGACAGCGTGAACAACCGCCTCTTCCTGCTTTTGATCGGCGCGATTTTCCTGGCCTGGAACCTGCGTAATATCAGGAGCCTGCGCAGATCGAAAGAAGGCGATCTCCTGGCCGCATTGCCCATCGAATACCTTTATCCGCATTATATCGCGTCTGCTTTCGTAGTGATCTTTATACTGGCGCCCCTGTTCGATCTCCGCGCGCCCGCCGTATACATTGAATCGATGCAGTTCCTGCTGATCCTCACGCTGACCTATATTTTCTGGCGTCGATGGCCGCGGCAGCGTTTTTATTACTGGCTTGGTGTGCTTTTTTTATTCGCCTGTTTTTCTCTTTCGCACCATATGGTGCTGCCGGGTTTTCTCCAGCGGCTCTGGTTCATATTCCTGAATGCGGCATCGATCTACCTGGGTTTTGTTTTCTTACGGAACCTGAATGAAAAGTTGCCGCTGACGCCCTGGCTCCGGGCGGTGATCATCCTTTATAACGTGATGCACCTGCTGGCCATTATAAGCAATATTTTTGGAAGGCTGTCGCTTGCCAAAATACTGAGCGATGCCGCCATCTTCAGCTTCTCCCAGGCATTCGGGCTGGCCGTATTCGGGAAGATTTGCCTTGAATCCATCCTGCTTCAAATCGAGGGTAGCCGCAGCCGGCAGGGTGTGAAGGCTGCCTATAAACTACAGGGTGTGCTCGATAGCTTTCGGCAGCCGGTGCTGGTGTTGTCGGTATTGCTCTGGCTGATCGTTTTTGCCACCAACCTGAACATATACACATCGGTGAGCAGCGGGCTTTTCAGCTTCCTGCGCGCGGGCCGGAAAATTGGCAGCGCCGAATTTACTTTCGGGGGTGTAATACTTTTTTTCGGTATTATCTGGATCGCACACCTGCTGCAGAAATATGTTGGCTATTTCTTTGGCGATACGGGCGAAGAAGATATCCAGAACAAACGCCAGCGGTCAAAGATGCTGATCGCCCGCCTGGTGGTGCTGTGCTTAGGTTACCTGGTGGCGGTGGCGGCTTCGGGCTTACCGGTAGACAAGATCACTATTGTGCTCGGCGCATTGGGTGTTGGTATCGGCCTCGGTCTGCAGAACATCGTCAGCAATTTTGTGTCGGGCATCATCCTGATCTTCGACCGACCGCTGCAAATCGGTGATTCGATCGAAATTGGCAATAAGGCGGGAAAAGTGCGTGAAATAGGATTGCGCTCCAGCACCCTGCTCACCCCGGCTGGCGCGGAAGTGATCATACCCAACGGCGATATTCTCTCGCAGCAGATCACCAACTGGACCCTCTCGAACAATTTGCAACGGGTCGGCCTGTCGCTTGCCGTAAAAGGAGATGCCGATCTGGCGGCGCTCGATAACACGTTGAAAACGCTGCTCAAACAATCGGGCTACTGGGCGGAGAACAGTGCCACCCAACTGCTTTTCAAATCGGTAAAAGAAGGCACAGCGAACCTGAGCTTTTATTTCTGGTGCAACAACGCGTTTCATACAGAACAGGCTGCCAGCAAGCTGATAGAAGGGTTACAGCAAAGCCTGGGCGATACCATAACCGTGAGCATTATATGAAGAATATCCTGCTGTTTTTTTGTATTTATCCTACGCTGCTTTTTGGGCAAACCGACTCCGTTCCCCGGCGTTATGAAGCTGCCTTTGCTACTACACCGCCGG
>JAKPBL010000290.1 GCA_029778965.1 Bacteroidota bacterium | reverse complement strand
GGTATGAGAAGAAAGCTCCGACAGCCCCTGGGCGCTTTGGTAACCCTGGCGCTGGAGGAAGATACCGCCGGTTACCAGATGAACAGCGAGCTGATGGAATGCCTGGCCGATGCGCCTGCCGCCCGCCGTTTCCTGGAAACCCTGTCGGGGTCGCACCAGCGTTATTTCAGCAAATGGGTGGACGACGCCAAAACAGAAATTACCAAAGCCAAGAGAATAGCATTGATTATTAATGCTTTAGAGAAAGGCTGGGGCTATCCCGAAATGATCCGCGCGCAGGTGGCCTCAAACCGGAAAAATGGCTGAACATTCTATCCCGCTTTTTGTTATCCCTGTATGAACGCCAACAAAATAGAGATCATCGAACCGCGTACCGTATGGATCGGCGGCGAGGCCGCTCCCGTAAGCCTCGTCATGTACGGCGATTACGAAAGCGAAGCCTGCGCAAAGGCCCAGGCGGTGATCGACGCCATATTGACCAGTTTTGAAGGAAAGGTCAAATTCCAGTTCCGCCATTTTCCCCTTACCCGGATTCACCAGCATTCGCATAAGGCCGCCGAAGCCGCCGTTGCTGCCGTGCAGGAAGGGAAGTTCTGGGAAATGCACCGCCTTCTTTTTGAAAATCGCCGCCGGCTGGGTTCCATCAGCCTGAAATCATATGCCACCGAAGCCGGGGTGAAAGACAAGAACTTCATTCCCAAACTCGTGGATTCGGTCTATGGATGGACCGTTCGCGCCGACCTGCTCGAAGGCGTGGAAAAAGGCGTGCGCGATGTGCCCGCCCTGTTTATCAACGACCAGTTGTACGCAGGCGCCATTACCAAGCCCTCGCTTTCCAAAGCCATCGAAGAGCATATGCCGGCGCCTAAAAAGAGACGGGCTTAAACTTCTTATACACCAGCAGCAGGTAATAATATTTAGCCGGCCGGCGGTAGAAATACAGCAGGCTGGCCGTTGTAGTCATGGCTGCTGTTGTTATCCAGTAAGGCAGTAGCTGGTAACTCCAGGCAATCAACAGCAACAGCCTTGCCGCCTCCAGATAGCCGATCCAGGTTTTTTTCTCCAGGATGGCGCCACAGTTGATAAGTGTTACCAGCAGTGTAGTGAAGATGAAAAACTTGTCGGAGCCGCCCAGCCGCGATTCGGCGATGGCCGTCGTGACCAGCAACAACAAAGCGCCGACTACCTGCCAGATCACATACCGGTTTAATGACGGGTCACCGTCGTGTGTAGCAGATCTGATACTGAAAAATTTCGCTGCTTTTTCCCGCGCCAGCGGCGATATACTGTCCGGCCGTGCAAAAAATACTTTAATCTTATTAAAGACGCCCTTTTCCTCACGGGCTGCCACCAGCAATTCCATAAAATAATGGAAATGCTGCCAAAGAAAGCTATAACTCTTTAAAGGGTGGGTAATACCATAGGCGGGCTCGCTTTCTTCTTTCTGAAAAGTTCCGAACAGTTTATCCCAGATGATGAACACATCGCCATAATTCTTGTCGAGGTATTTTTCGTCGGACGCATGATGCACCCGGTGATGGCTCGGGGTCACCAGCACGTATTCGAGAATACCCAGCTTTCCGACCAGCCGGGTGTGTACAAAAAAAGGGTAAAGCCCGTGCAGCAGGAGAAGGCTCGTTATCATTTCTGCGGGATAGCCGATAACCGGCAATATGCTCCAGAAACCGTTCCTGATAAAAGCCTGGAATATCGTGATCCGGGCCGATACCGTGTAGTTAAAGTCTTCGCTCTGGTGATGCACAATATGAGCTGCCCAGAATATATTGATTTCATGCGCCAGGCGGTGATACCAATACCAGATGAAGTCAGTGAACAACAACAGCAATAACCAGTGGATAATGCCAGGTCTGATACTGAAGATGCCAAATCGTTGGTTCAGGTACTGAAACCAGGTGAAAAAAAGGGCTGTGGTCAACAGGTCGCAGGTCCTTTCTGCAATTCCTATGCTGATATTGGCGATGGTTTGCGGAAGCTGAAAATAAGGCAGACTCTTTCTGTGGGCCACCCACATTTCAAGAACAATGAAACCGGTGAAAAGCGGAATGGCCAACGCCAGTAAAATTTCGTGACGCATATAAACTTCGTTTAGTCTACTTATTTAATAGACTAAAATTAGTATTTTCTTCCTTAACTCTGCTGCCCGCTTTGTAAATTTGCGGTTCACTTAACCGCTATGTTGCTTTTTAAAGAGTTCACCTTCGATTCGGCTCATTTTCTGCCCAATGTGCCGCTGGGGCACAAGTGCAGGGAAATGCACGGGCATACCTATCGGCTTCGGGTGTGGCTGGAAGGACCCCTGCATGCGCAATTGGGCTGGGTAATGGATTTCGCCGAGCTGAAGGCCGTAGTTCGGCCGGTGGTGGACCGGCTTGACCACAAGTGCCTGAATAATCTTCCGGGTCTTGAGAACCCCACCTGCGAACGGATCGCAGTGTATATCTGGGACAATATCAAACCCGCACTGCCGCTGCTGGTAAAAGTGGAACTGCACGAAACCCCCACCAGCGGGGTGATTTACGCCGGTTAATTTTTAGATTCCGCTAAGGCTGAATATGCTTATCTTGGATAATATAAACTATAATATATGAGCACAGATAATACCAAGGGAATGGCTGATAAGGCCGCTGATAAAATTGAAGAAACCTGGGACAAAGTGGAGGATAAGGCCGAAGCGCTTTGGAAATCCTTCCAGGCAAAAACAGGTTTCAGCGACGATAAGATCAACGACCTGAAAAAGAAAGCCGCCGGTAAGTTCGATGACCTGAAAGAAGAGATGGACACCTGGGACGATGAAGCAAAAGAAAAATGGAATGAACTGAAAGGCAAAGCCGGTAGCTGGTGGGCTAAACTGAAGGATAAATTTGACGGCGACGATGAGCCGAAAAAATGAGTTGCTTTATTCTTTTGAAATATTTTTGCGGTTAGTTCGTTGTATACGTTGATTATTAATTGAAATAAGTTTATGAAATCCAATATTCTCGGCGCCATGTTGGCCGTGCCCGGTTTGTTTGCGCTGGTTGCCTGTGGTAATAATGCATTTTCCGAAGAGGGTAAGGCCGGCGGGGTGACTGATACCCTTGTGCAGGCTTCTGTAAAAGACACAGGGCTGGTAACTGAATCCCTGCCCGCACCCATTATCGTCGATTCCGCCAGTTTTTTTGAAAAGTCGAAATATGTAGCCAATGGCGACAGCAGCGGTCGTTGGCCGGTTGCGTCCAAGCTGCCGGTGGCCGGTGCCATTCTGCCTTACAAAAGGGTAGTGGCCTATTATGGTAACCTGTACAGCACCCGGATGGGTATCCTGGGCGAAATACCGCCGCCGCAAATGCGCGCAAAGCTGCAGGAAGAAGTGAAAAAATGGGAGGCGGCCGATCCGAATACGCCCGTTCAGCCCGCCCTGCATTATATCGCTGTAACCGCCCAGGGAAGTCCGGGGAAAGGCGGAAAATA
>JAKPBL010000457.1 GCA_029778965.1 Bacteroidota bacterium | reverse complement strand
GTGATCGCCGCCTCGACCCCGAGCGATTGTTTCGATGCGGTGTACGAAGCCGTGCGTCTCGCCGTGCAGCACATGACCCCGGTGATCTTCTTAAGCGACGGCTATATCGCCAACGGCGCCGAACCCTGGAAATTTCCCACCAGCGCCGACCTGCCTCCGATCGACATCAGCTTCAAAACGTCGCTCGGGGACAACGAGCCGATTTTCCAGCCCTATCTGAGAAATGAAAAACTGGTAAGACCCTGGGCCGTACCGGGCACACCGGGACTCGAACACCGCATCGGCGGACTTGAAAAGCAAAACATTACCGGAGCAGTAAGCTATGACCCCGATAATCACCAGCTCATGGTGAAAACGCGCCAGGAGAAAATCGATAAGATCGCCGATTATATTCCCGAGCAGACGCTCGACAGCGGCGCACCTGAAGGCGATATTCTTGTGCTCGGCTGGGGTTCTACTTATGGCGCCATCAAGAGTGCGGTTGCCGAGCTGCAATCGCAGGGTTATGCCATCAGCCATGCGCACCTGCGCCACCTGCGGCCCTTCCCCCGTAATCTCGGCGCCCTGCTCGGCAGCTTCAAGCAGGTGCTGATTCCGGAGATCAACAACGGCCAGTTGATCAAGATCATCCGCGAACAGTTCCTGGTCGACGCCAAAGGGTATAACAAGATCATGGGCGTACCTATCACGAAGGGAGAACTGCTGGCCAAGCTGACGGAAATGCTGGGCGGCGCCTAAAGACCGGCTATTTTTCCACCAGTTTCCTGGCCCTTTTCTCCAGGTCGCTGCTGATCTTATTAATATACTCGAACTGGTCGGCAATGGTAGTCAACTCGGAAAGCTTTTTGCGGGTGCTGGTTTCGAGCGAGCCCGTTGCCAGTTCGTGTAAGCGCAGTTGCAGCAAGCCTCGCAGGTCGTCGCGCACCTGGAAGTTTTCATCAGCCTGCCAGGTATGGTGGTCGGGATCGGCGGTAGCCAGGAAATCGGCCGCCCCATTGAGGTGGCGAATGCCGGCATCGATAATGGGCCGGAAACTTTCCGAAGCATAATCGCCCGCAAAATTGCGGTAGCTGCTCAGGGTGGCGATGTGCGAGGCCAGCATGTGGTTGGAAACCACCATCTGGTGCACCAGTTGGCCTTTTTTCTGCTGCCGCTTCGGTTCATTCAGCATACGCTGAAAGGCATCCGACAAATTGGCCAGTTGTACAAATACTTCTTTCCTTGCCAACTTGTACTCCAGATTGGACAGCGGCTCGTTTAGAAAAGGTTTGGTAATTGCCTTCAGGTAGGCCGCATTGGCGCGAATGGTTTCCATCAGCAACTCCTGGATATGCTCATGTTCCCATTTAGGCGGAATGGCGATTAGCGCAACAAAGGCAATCAGGGATCCCGCAAAGGTGTCGATCAGCCGGTCGCGCAATACCAGCGTAAAATCGCCTGGTTTCAGAAAATGAAAAGAAATCAGGATATAGATTGTCATGGTGATCACCGCGGGCAGGTATTTGACTCGAATTAAACTGTATGTAACAAGCATACAGATTATCATCAGCGCCAGCAGCACATGCTGGTCTTTTACAAACCACAGCAGGGCGCCGCCGATGGTAGCGCCGGCCAGCGTACCCAGCAAGCGCTCCACATTACGTTGTTTAGTAAGGCTGTAGGCGGGCTTGAGTATCACTGTAATGGTAAGCAGTACCCAGTACCCGTGGCCGACCGGCAATATACGGCTGAGGAAAAAACCGGCCAGCAATGCCAGCGAAACCCGTACCGAATGGCGGAATATATTGGAGTGAACGCTGATATTATTGGTAAGCAGGCGGAGATTAAACTCAGACGGACTTACAAACTTCGAATATTCCACCTGCCGTTTTGGCTCCTGGCCCAGGCTGGCGTCGAAACTGGTGTACCGGTTCAGCGTTTGCAGCCGGTGGTGGATGTCTTTTATGCCTTCGAGAATGTGCCGAAGGGTAATGAAAGCTTCGATATTGCTGTCGTTCAGGGTAGCCGCGCGGCGGCTCGAAAACTGCTCGTCGAGCGCCGCAAGCTGCCCGGCGGCCTCTTTATTGGGTGCCGATGGCTTGCCTTCCTGCAACGCCAGTCCGATGGTTTCAGCTTCTTCGGCCAGCACCAGGATCATTTGTTTGAAAGCCGGCAGCAACTGGCTGTCGTCGGCCAGCGCATGCAACTTCCTGTAATCCTGCTGCGAGGTCATGATGCGTTCGAAAAGGTCAACCGCGTCGAGAAAGATCATCATCAGGATGCGGCTGGTGTGGGTCGATTCCCGAACAATATCACGCGTTTTGAACAGCATTTCGCGTACCAGGTTCTGCTTGTTATGCACCTGTACCTGTTGCTCCAGCAGTTGCCGGTAGATGCCGTCGTAGTCGGCATCGGCATCGTAAAACTGCGCGCGCGTGCGCAGGTAGCTGCCCGTGCTGATCAATGCATCACCGAGCGCCTGCTGGATAAGCTTGTAAGGCCGCAGCCGGTAGATAGTCAGGCTTAGCAACAGGTAAAACAGTCCTCCACCCGATACCAGCAGGGCATTGTCTATCGCCTGGCGCAGGCTAAGCCGGTCGTCGATGCTCAGCACCATGATCAGCAGTCCCGCCGAGCCCACCGAACCGGCGCGGGTACCGAATACGCCGATAAAGGCGCAGCAAAATCCTACCGTCGCTACCCACAACGCCAGCAGCGCCTGGAAATGGCCCATGATGCCCATCACGCCGGTCAGCAGCGACAGCATGGATACCAGCAGCACGGCCGAAACCATCCCGTTTACCCGGTGATGAATGGGACCGGTATTATCGGTCAGCGCTACGCACATGGCGCCCAGCGCTACCGATACCCCCATTTGCAATTCGCCGAAATAGCTTGCCACCAGTATCGGAATCATTACACCGGCCGTGGTGCGAACACCTTCCGATACATAATAGCTGGTGCTGTATTTTTTGTATGCCCTGATGTAGTCAATCATTGCTGTTCAACGCGCCGAAATTACGCTTATTTACCTTGTAGCGGCAGCGCTTTCAGGCTGGCGAAACAGTGGCCGGTGGCGGCCTTCCCCATAAAAAAATCCCGCGGTGTAACACCGCGGGACGCTATCTATCTTGTTCACGCTATAGGCCACTGGATCTCATTTTGCCCGATCCGGCGTACCTGGTGCATACCGGTCAGCGACCCATCGCAATGGAACTGGGTGCACTTCCGGCTTCGGTGATATAGGTATCATCGTACATCCATAACAATACCGGCTTCTTGCTGGCGTCGATCTTGGCGCCGAGGTGTTCCAATACCACCGGCGAAACAGAAGG
>JAKPBL010000453.1 GCA_029778965.1 Bacteroidota bacterium | reverse complement strand
CACAATAGTTTGGAAATCGACGTGCTCTTCGTCGTTACAGCTCAGGCGAAGTTTCGCTTTCAGCGGAACGGCGTAGGTGAGTCCGCGTTCCATACACTCATCGATGGTGTACCGCGGCGGGTCGATGAAATAGTCGAGAAACTCCAGCACGAAGATGTTGCGGGTATCGGTGATAGGAAAGTTTTCCTTGAACACCTTGAACAACCCTTCGTTGTTGCGTTTGTCGGGCGTGGTTTCCAGTTGGAAGAAGTCTTTAAAAGATTGAATCTGCACTTCCAGCAGATCAGGCGCTTCAGCGAGGTGTTTAATCTTACCGAAGTTGATCCTGGGGTTCACTTTTGTTGAAGACATATGTAGTTTAAACCGGTTTTTTAGATTGTTATCCTGTCTGGCGGAGCGATGGCCTATGCACCGAACATAACAAACGGACGGCAAAGTTAGGGAAATTCCCCGAACGGGCGAAAAAAGAGGTTTCTCAGCGGCAAGTTACCAGGAGTAGCGCAGCCGGCTGCCAGGTCTTTAATATTATTAGAAACAATAATTTGTATTTCGTTATTTCTCCGAAACCAACGGGAGCCTCTCTGCCGGCCATGTCTTTTTTTCGCGGGTGGGGATATACACGATGCTTTCCATCACCAGGGCCGCTGCCCCGATCATTTCGGCATCGAGGTCCATGTTGGACAATTTGATCGTAGTGTTGAAGGAAAGCCGGGGAATACAATGTTCATTAAGCGCCTGCTCTACCGGCGCCAGCCATACTTTGCCGGCAGTAGCGCCCCGACCGCTCAGCAAAATCACTTCGGGATTCATGAGATGTATCAGGATCGAAATCCCTTTACCGATCTTATACCCTATCTCGGAAAGTATGCCGATACAGAACCGGTCACCCCGGGCGGCCGCTTTAAACACTTTTTCGCAGATATCCTCATTCGTGTCGGTCTGGGTGATCTTGATGGACGACACCTTTCCTTCCGACAGTCCCTGCTTTACCTGGTCGGAAATGACCAGCAACGAGGCTTCGGTTTCCAGACAGCCTGTTTTGCCGCAGGCGCACATCTTGTTGTTGCTGAACAACGGTATATGGCTGAACTCGCCGGCAAAGCCGTTGTGCCCGCGGAAAAGCTCTCCGTTCACGATCATACCGAGGCCGATGCCCCAACTGATATTGATCACCATGCCGTCTTTGACATTTTGCGCCATGCCGAAACGCAGTTCGGCCAGGGCGATCAGGCTGGAGTCGTTATCGATGAAAACGGGCACCCCCAGTCTTTTCTCCAGGTAGGCGTTGATACTGCCGGTTTCCGTTTTCAGGAACGAATAGTTCACGCCTTTCTTAACGTCTACAAAGCCGGGCATGCCAATGCCGATGCCGAGTATCCTGGCAGCCGCGGCCGGGTCTTTTTCGAGGTATTTTTCAAGGTGATCGCCCAGTTGCTGCAGCGCCTGGTCATTGTGCTGCAACGGCAGGGTATATTGTTCTGCCGGCCACACAAAATCATTGCTCATGTTCATCAGCGCAATCCGTGTGTACAACTGGTCCATAGCCACCGCCAGAATATAAGAGCGATCGGCCTCCAGCGCGTATAACATCGGGCGACGACCACCGGTGGAGGCGCCATAACCCAGTTCCTTCACCTGGCCTTCCTGAATGAGCTCATTCAGCAGCTTAATGGTGATGGGCAGGCTCTTACCGATTTTTTCGCTTAAATCAGTGCTCGACAACTGCTGGGCAAAATACAGTTGCTTGCAAATTTGACGTTTAAGCAAATCGTTTTTAGTCATACTTTTTTGCGGTTGGCGGTATTAGGGCTCGTTAATCGTTTAAAGATAATAACACTTCGTTAAATTTTAAAAAAGTAGATCATATAGACGGTCTTTCCCGCGAAAACTACCGCTTTCGCGTCTGTTCCAGCCAACCGCTGAGCGCGGCGAAAACCAGGGTAAATCCACCCAACATGCAAAGCGGCTTCCAAATAGTGGAAAATCCGCCGGAACGCAGGAACAGGTCATTGACCGCATCGAGCGACCAGAAAAGGGGGGATATACGCGCCAGCTGCTGCAGGCCTGCCGGCAGTATCTCTACCGGTACCCATATACCGCCAATGGCCGAGAGGATCACGATCGACAGAGCGCCGAAGGGCAGGGCCTGGTTGGGCGTTTGGAAAAGGGCGCCCACCAGCAGGCCATAAGCGGTGGCGGTAAGCGCAATAGCAGCGACCGTTACCAGCAGCGCCAGCGGCGCATGCCCCATATACAAAGCAGGCAGCCCCAGCAAAGGCATCAGCAGGCGGCCCGCCAGCAGCATGGCGTAAAACTGGCCGATACCAAGCAGCAGGTAAAAAAGCAGCTTACCGGCAATGATGCTGTAGTAGCTGCCCGGAATCAGTTGCAGGCGAACCAGGCTACCCTCCTCTCTTTCACGTATCATATTTCCCGCAATGGGTATGATAATGAAGAATAGTCCGAAAATGGCCCAGGCGGGTACATTGTGCTGTACGGAATTGGTGTTCAACTTGGCCGTTTTTTCATTACCGGCCGTGAATTCCCGAATGCCAACAGTCTGTAATTTCTCCTGCAGGTTAAACGGGGTGTCGGCGGTGCTGTCGATCGACGTCAGCTTGTCTGACAACCGGCCCAGTATCATCTCGGCCTGGGTACGGGTCAGTTGCTTATCAATGGCGTTCAGCAGCGAAAGTTTCATGGCCTGTTTGGTAACAGGGTCGAAATAGAGCGCAATGGTCAGCGTTCGGGTATCCCTGACCGGTAGCTTGCCGGCTGCGCCGGTTGAGCGTGACAATTCATTGGCCACCAGGTTGGCGCTGTTCACCACTTCTGCGCTGATGCCTTTCGGCACCACGATCCCGATCTTGTAGTCGCCCGATTGCACCAATTGGCGCAACCGCGTACTGTCGATCTGCTGTCCGTCGACCGAATCGATCAGCCTGAACTGGCCATTGTTAAGTTCTTCATTCAGCTTTGCTGCCATCGGTCCGCCGTCGTTGTCGACCCAAAGCACATTGAATACATAATCCTGGTATTCCCTGAACGGCGCGTCCTGGATCAGTGCCATAACGATGGTCAGCCCCAGGGGCATCAGGAACAGCAGCACCATCCCCGCCAGGTCGCGCCTGAACAGGCGCCATTCATTGAGTAATGTAGCCAGTATCCGCATCGTTAATCGCGCACCCCCCAGCCGGTTACGTGAAGAAATACCTGTTCCAGGCTCCGGCAGTCGTGCTCTTGCATAAGCGCTGCCGGGTTACCCTGCACTACGAGGGCGCCGTGATCGATGATGGCCACCTCTTCGCACAATTGCTGCGCTTCTTCCAGCAGATGGCTGGTGTACAGTACAGAATGCCCCTGCCGGTGGTAGTCGCGCAGGAAATCGAGTATCATGTTCCGGCTTTGCACATCAACCCCTGCCGTGGGTTCATCGAGTATAAGCAACTCGGGGTCATGTAATAAGGAAGCGATGATATTGGCCCTTCGGCGCATGCCGCCCGAGTAATGACGAATGGCTTTATGCGCGTTTTTGTCGAGCCCGAAGGCGTGCAGGTAACGGTCGATCTTATCATGCAGGCTGCTTCTGGGAATACGATAAAGCCGTCCGATGTATTCGAGGTTTTCACGGGCGCTCAACGTGGGATAAAGCGCGATCGACTGCGGCACCACACCGATTTTTTTTTTGATCAGCATCGGGTGCGTGCGGCTGTCGAGCCCCAGCACCTGTACTGAACCGCTGTCGGCGCGTACCAGTCCGCAGATGATCGAAATAGTAGTGGTCTTACCCGCCCCATTGGGGCCCAGCAAACCGGCTATACAGTGATCGGGGAATTCCAGTGACAGGCCGCGCAGCGTGGGTTCCGCTGCCTGCCGGTACGTCTTGTGCAGGTCTCGGATCACCAGCATGGCCCGCTCACACTGTTTTACGAAGCCCTGTGAAAAAATCTTTTTCCTTATCGGCGATCTGCCGCAGCATATCACCGAGTTCCCGGTAGGTAGCAAGGTTACCGCTCCTGTCTTTCATGACACGCGCAGCGGCATACGCAAAGTTGCGCCAGTCGTCGCCGATGCCGGTCATGGTATGCGACAGGCCGGTCAGTTCGTCGCGTTTCAGGATACCGGCCGCTTCCTGTAAAAAAGCTGCGTATAAGAAACGGAAGCCGCCACCACCGGTGCCTATTTCTTCCTGCATGCGGATGATATTACCGATACAGAGCGCCGCTTTGCGGGGCTCCATCTTTTCGGGATAGCCGGCTACTTTTTTCCCCAGGAAGCGGATGCCGTTCTGACCGAAAAAAGGGGGTGGAGATTTTAGCATGAACCAGCAGGTTTTCCGGATGCCGCTGATCACTGCCTGGTCGACCGGTCTGCCCTCACCGGTTTTTACCGGAAAATACATTTTACCATTGGGTGCGGGGAAACCTTTGGCAAAGCGGGCTTTGGACAGATCATCGCCCCGCAG
>JAKPBL010000286.1 GCA_029778965.1 Bacteroidota bacterium | reverse complement strand
TCTTTTCCTATAACAGCCGATTCGTTCACGACACCATCGGCGCCGATAACCATAGCCTGGTTCGACAGCCTTTTGACATCGGCCTGACCGTTCTCCGTTCTGTAAAAATACGCTGTATAGGTAACCGGCGCCGTCGGATCGTTCTGTGCAAACATGGCGACAGAACGTGGTTTTCCATGCATGTCGTTGAGCTCTATTTTAAAGCCCTGCGAAATGTTCATGAAATGTCTTGCATTGATGCGCAGGAAGTTTGCCAGCGCGGGACGGTACCTTTTTTTTGTCTGTTCATCGATAATGCTTCTGTCAACGATAACGGGAAAATCGTAAGCAGTATAGAACCTGTTTTCTGTAAAACCATTGGCAGACTTTACATTTTTTGTATATAAGCTTTTCGTTTTAACAACCCGGTACCCTACCGATGGCGCGGGGAATAACGACTCTCCCAGCGGCTCTTCGGTATAACCGAGATTGAACGGTCCCAGTACGCCGAGTTGTTCCCGATATTCGATCGGCAGCCGGAATGGGTTCTCTTCGCCGCCGATGCCCGGTTCAAAGCTCGCCACACCGCTGCTGATCAGTTGTGTCCTTCCATTGAAAGTTTCCTCCTGGCTGTAATCATATTCCTGGCCATATTTCGCTGCACGCTGCGCCGTCATTTTGTCCCAATTGTCGTACACCAGTAATTTCTTCACCCGGTGACCGCCACCATATTTTTTCAGGTAGGGGTTATTCAGGCGTATATAACAGCGCGAAGAATCGATCATTTGCGCCCAACCTTTGGTACGCGCGTAGTTGTCGTAGCCCAGCATCATGGTTTTGACATTGTCGGCCTGGGCAACGATCATCTTGACTGCCTCTACGGCGCCGAGGTTATCGCCCACTTCGGAACCGGGATAGGCTTTCGACGGCAGATTCTGCCGCAGGAACTGGAAGGTGGCGCGGGTGAAGGGGCTCTCATCGCCTTCTTCGCCGTCTTTCGCAATACCTTTCACTCTTACCCAAATCACATTGTTGCTTACACGCCCGTATTGTTGCCCGTCGATCCTCACATACAAGGGAATATTTTCGAAACCAGCCCCATACTGGTCTTCGGGAACACTCACCGAAAGCCGGACGTACAATTTGGACAGGTTGCGGAGATAATATTCATATACTTCTTTATCGGTGCTTACCGACCGCGGCACATTGATGAAAAGATACAGGTACTGCTGTTCCAGCAGGTTCTTCGCATACAGCGATTGCAGCGGCTGGCCCGCATCGCTTATCGAACTGCCAAACCCGCGGATGGTGCACATTTGCATGGCGGCTTTGTTTTGTACAAAGCCATAGTCGTCGCTTTCGTAAATGACGCGCATACCACCACCGCCAGGTAAAACAATGGAATCCAGGTTCCAGGCGCCGGCGTTGTACGCAGCCATACTGCTGTCTTGCAACGGAAAGGGATAATCTGCGTTGGAAAGTGGTTTGGCAGCCGTATAACCCGGGTTCTGTGCCGGCTCTTTATAGTTGCCCCAGGAATCGTACGCACGAAGGCTATAATCCGGATTGTTGGCGTGGTACCTGAATACATATGGATTTCGAGCACCCTTTGCATTGCCGTTATAAGTAAACCAGAGCTTCGTCAGGGTCAGCTTGCCCTCCCCTTCATTGCCATATGCACCCTTGCACAAATCGTAGCTGTATTCAAAATGAACCGTTTTTACGGGTTTTGCATTGATGCCGTACCGGAAAAAATCGGATTTGCTGTAGAGGTTGATCTCTTTCAACCGCTTTGCCTTGCCGGTGGTTCTATTGCCGCGGGAATCTACAGAAGGGATATCATTCCGGTTCTCCAGGGTAAAAGTGGCAATCATGGTTTTTGAAATGATGGAATGCAGGTACCAGAGTTCCTTCTCTCCATATACCAAGTTGCCTTTATCGTCCCTGTAATCGGTTTTCAGGTTCTGGCTGAAACTGGCAGAATCCTTTACCGAAGGCGACCGCCATTGATAAGCATTGCCCAGGCCCGCCACCCTGGTATAGTTGAACTTGACGGCATCACCAGGATCATCGTCTGAAATGCCGTTCCCGGTGAGGTCAACATAATCGGGCGATAACAGGCCGGTTAGCAGGAAGCTATGTGCATAGGCCGGTATTTCCTCGCTGCTGAAATATTTATCCCGCCCCTGGTTGTTATTGACTGAATTATCGGCGTCGGTGTATGCCACCAGCCCGGTGAGGCTGTTACCGCCGAAACGACCGTTGGCCGAAAACGAAGCCTCCTTTTGCTTGAGGTTGTATACCGGCAGGCCATAGACATACCGTTTACCGTCGCTGTTCAGCACCGTTATTTCGGAGAGATGAGTAGCCTTACGGAACCCATCGTTTCTTTTTTCACGCAACATAGTGGCGTCCTGCCATGATTTTTTTTCGGGGCCATACAGAAACTCTTCGGTGACGGGTTTTACGGAACTGCCCGGCGTTATCCAGAGAAACCGGGAAGCAGATTTACCCAGGTGCTGGAAATATTCCATGCGCAGCTTGTATAACTGGCCGCCAACCAGGTTCAGGTCGATGTTGTCTGTGATTGCTCCATGCAGATACCATCGGTTTAAAATGAGCGAATCATTCAGCCAGATACGCAGGCCGTCGTCGGAGACAGTACGGATTCTGTAACCGCCCGACACCGGCGCCCGCAACCGGCCGTTCCATTGAATGGAAAAATCGGTAGTGCCAAATCCGGCCGGTGGTGGAGTATTGTCTATTTTTTTATCCAGTCGCAACACGGGCGTTCCCCCGAAATTCGGAGAGTGATAATAATAAAGGCCGGGCAAGCCGGTGCCAACGCCTTCAGCCGGCTGTGTTTCAGTACCCGAGCATTTGAGGGGATTGAACACATTCATGGTGTACGACTCAATGTATTTATCGAGTCCCGCAGCTTCGGCTTCGTTGGCGTTCAGAAAGCTGATCACCTGCGATTGCTTGTCGCGGCTCGCACGGACGGAATTATTTTTTGTGAGGCTGCTTGTCTTGTTCAGCGGAAGCTTGTCTTTATAATGGGCGAGTACATTGGTGGCTTGTATAAACGAACTGCCCGCGCCGGGCTGGAACAGTACCGGCGCTACGGTATTGTCTCCTCCGACTGCGCTGAAAAAAGCCGTATCGATACTGGTTCTTTCGGAAGGATTTCTGAAATAGGCCGGTCTGAACGAACCGTCGGCTTTGCGAAACCGTAATACCGACGCCAACGCGTTGTCGTTGGTCCATGCACCTGTTTGCGTGATCGAACGGTTACGGTTCAGATCAACGCCCGCATGCACCAGGTCGCCCAGGCCAACATCAAGGCTATAATTGTCGGAATTGTCTTTGGTTCGCATGAAATGATCGCGAATAAAGCCCACATCGCCCCGGTAGGCCCTGAATTGCCCGGTAGCCCCTTCTCCGGAAAATGAGAACAGGTCGTATGTATAAAAGGGCATCGCGATATGCGGCATGGCTGGCTTCTCCCGGTATGGAAGCTCTTTTTCCCGGTTAAAGTCCATCAAGGCATCCACATCGCCTTCCCCATCCTG
>JAKPBL010000416.1 GCA_029778965.1 Bacteroidota bacterium | reverse complement strand
GGAGGAATATTTACGGGAGATGGTGACCGACGGTCGGGGCGGCCTGCTGATCAGCGCGCACATCGGGAACTGGGAAATCGCGGGTCACCTGCTCAAACGGCTGAATACCCCCATCAATGTGGTGATGTACGACGGGGAAGACGAGCAGATAAAGGCCTACCTGGAATCGGTGACCGGTGGCCGCAACATGAAGCTGATCCTTATCAAAAACGACCTGACCCATATCTATGCCATCAGCGATGCGCTGGCCAATAATGAGTTGGTATGCATGCACGCAGACCGCTTCGTGGCGGGCAGCAAGCTGCTAAAGGCGTCCTTTTTGGGCGAAGTTGCCGCGTTCCCCGCAGGTCCCTTTGTACTGGCGTCGCGGCTGAAAGTGCCGGTGTCGTTTGTTTTCGCTTTCAAGGAAAGCCCGAGCCATTACCATTTATTTGCCACCGCGCCACGGGATTATTCCCCGTTTGAGAAAAGCGGGAGAATAAATACCTTGCTGGCTGATTTTGTGCAGGAAATGGAAGCGAAGACCAGGCGCTACCCCCTCCAATGGTTCAACTACTACGATTTCTGGAAAAAATATGCTGATTGACCGGAACCATATCACCACGCTGATACCGCAAAGGGCGCCCTTTGTAATGATCGATGCATTGGTATATCATGCCGAAGGCAAAACAGGCACCTGTTTCTCCGTAAGACCCGATAATATTTTTCTACGCGGCGATAAGCTGGAAACGGCGGCGCTTATCGAGAACCTGGCGCAAACGGCGGCTGCTTCCGCGGGGTATGAAGCCCTGCTGCTGGGCGAAAAAGTGAAAATCGGCTTTATCGGCGCCATCAGTAAGCTGCAGGTGCATGGCACCGCGATGACCGGCGACCTGTTGGAAACGGAGATCACCCAACTGCAGCAGGTGTTGAACGTGACCATGGTATCGGGGTCGGTTCGATGCGGCGGGAAAGAATTGCTGAGCGGCGAAATGAAAATATTTTTACAACCACATAACTAACCATCAAAACCAAAGAGATGAAACATTTTGCCACTTTGCTACTGACAGCTTGTTTGCTGTTCGCGGGCCGTTTTGCCGGCGCACAAAAAGCGCTCGATCCCAATACACCGCTGGTATATCTAGGCATCGATTTTACCGGGTTGAAAGCGATCAATGACGCGGGGGCGACGGCTGCAGACCTGAAAAGCAAGTACTTCCCGGCGATCAACCAGCTAACGATCGCTGAAGCCAAAAAATACGACTGGCAGGGCGCCCTGGGTATGAGCAATTTCTCCAGCGACCTAGCGATTGTAACCGCCCGGAATGAAAAAGTGGATGAGAGCAAACTGCTTTCTACCAATACAGCCGACGACGCTCACCTGAAAGAAGAAGACATCAAAAAATACGTATCTCAATATAATTTGTCGGGCAAAAAAGGAACCGGCCTCGTGGTGTTCTACGAAACCTTTAATAAAAGCAGCGAAACAGGCAGTATGTGGGTGACCTTTATTGATCTCGAAACAAAAAAAGTTTTGCTGACAGAACGGATGAGCGGCAAAGGCGCCGGCTTCAGCTATCGCAACTACTGGGCCGCGCCGATTTATAAGGTGATACAGGAAATCAAGAAACACAAAGCGAAAGAGTGGCGCAACAAGATCTGATGCAATCGTCGCTCAGCCATACCATCGATCTGGCCGTGCGCTTCAATGAAGCCGACCCGCTGGGCATCGTATGGCATGGACACTATGTGCGGTATTTTGAAGACGGGCGCGAAGCCTTCGGGCAGGCCTATGGCCTGAGCTACCTCGATATTTACCGCAACGGTTATTCGGTGCCGATTGTGAAAGTGCAATGCGATTACCTCAAATCTTTGCGGTATGGCGATGCAATGATCATAGAAACCACCTTTGTTCCCAGCATCGCCGCCAAGCTGGTATTCCATTACACGATATACAATGCCGCCACCCGCGAACGGGTGGCAGCGGGGTCTACCCTGCAGGTGTTTATGGACCTGCAGAAGAATGAGCTGCAGCTCATAAACCCGCCTTTTTTTGAGGCCTGGAAAAAGAAATACGATTTTGATGTTTGAGGAGCCGGTATTTGTTGCTGCGTCGGCACTGACCACGCCGATGGGTATGGGCGCGCCGGCGGTGCTGGACGCCATTGCCGGCGGCCGTTCTGCGGTGAAAGTGCAGCCGCTGCCCGGCGATGAAGCGAAGACGGTTTGCGCCGCACTTTTCGATGCAGGCCAGCAACGCGGCATAACAGTACCCGGGTATAGCTTTTTCGAGTCGTTGCTTTTATCGGCCGTGAAGCAATTGCCTGTCGTTGATTTCGCCGATCCCGGCACACTGCTGGTGATCGCATCCACCAAGGGAAATATCGGGTTATTGACCCCCGCCGTGCCGGATGCGCAGTTACGCAGCGCGCTGGTGGTATCGGCCGGGAAGGTTGCCCGGGCAGTCGGTTATCCGCGGCAGCCCGTCGTTGTTTCCAACGCGTGCATTTCAGGCATGTCGGCCCTGCTGTATGCCAAAAGGATGATGCAGCTTGGTGCCTGCCGGCAGGCGGTAGTGGCAGCGGCCGATTGTA
>JAKPBL010000284.1 GCA_029778965.1 Bacteroidota bacterium | reverse complement strand
CTGACGGGAAGGGCACTACTGCTGTATCCACAGGAAATGGCGTTACTGGTTCTTCGTAATATTTGCTATCCAGGTTTTCAGTTGGTCGCAATGATCGAAGTCTTCGTCGATCTGCAGGTAAAAAGTAGGGATCTTGGCGGTGAACCATTTTTCTACCGCTTCCTGCTGTTTGATCTCGAGCGCGCGGGCGGCTATTTTATTATAGTCGTCTTTCATGTTCTCGCGGTGCGGCTCGGAGCGCGATTTGAGGTAAATGATCCGCACGGCTTTTTTACCCCGCTCATCGGTATAAGCCATGGGCTGCGAGTAGGTGCCGGGCTGAATGTCTTTCAGGGCGGTTACCAGGTCTTTATCGAGCTGGTCGATGGTGCAATAGGTTCCGTTGGCGCATTGTTTCATGCCGGCGGTGAACTTGGATTCTTCGGCATCGCTGTAACGGCCTACCGCTTCACCGAAAGCGAGGGTGCCATTCACCAGGCGGGTGCGTACGGAATCGAGCTTGGCGGTCACCGAAGCGACCTCCGCATCGGTAATGGCGGGGATCTTAAGGATGTGCCGAACGGTGGCGTCGTCGCCGGCGCGGCTTACCATCTGGATGATGTGGTAGCCGAATTTGGATTTAAAAACGGGAGATATCTGTCCTTCTTTTAAACGGAAAGCATTGGCGATAAACGAGGGGTCCCAGTTTTTTTCCGTGCGGTTGATATTGTACATACCGCCGGTATTCTTGCTGCCCGGATCGTCGGTGTAGAGGCTGGCCAGGGTCTCGAATTTTTTGGCGCCGCTTTCCACTTCCTTCTTATACTCAGTCAGTTCTTCAATAGCGTACAGCTCCAGGTCGCGGCTGGCTTTGGGATACACCACCAGTTCGCCCACCTCGATTTCGGTTTCATAATACGGAAGCCGGTCAACCGGTATCTTATCGAAATATTCTTTTACTTCCGTGGGCGTGATCTTGATATTGGATACGATCTTTTTGCGCATTTCTTCGGCCTGTTTCCGTTCGCGGAACGACTGCCGGAAATCTTCCTTGATCTGGTACACCGTACGGCCCGCCACCTGCTCCAGCGCGTCTTTGGTGCCGAAGCGGGCAATAAAGCCACGCACCTGGTTTTCGAGCATACCTTCGATCTCTTCGTCGCTGATGGGTATGGAGTCGCGTTCCGATTGCACCACCAGGGCTTTTTGCGCAAGGGCCTGCTCCATCACCTCGCATTCGGTCGGAAGGCGTACATCCTGCCCTTCGGCCTGCCGCTGCATATCGAGTATGGCGTTTTTGATATCAGACTGGAGAATCACTTTGTCGCCCACCACCCCTACGATCTTATCGGCCACCACTTTCTTTACGTTCGAAGGGGTATTGATGGCTGCCGCCTGGCTGGTAACGGCGGGGGTCGCCGTGGTGCCAGCGGGTGTTTGTGCCTGCACCAGAGCGCCGGCGGTAACCAGGGTTAAAAAGAGAAATGAATGCTTCATAATCGGCCAACAAATTACGAACAGAACCGGGGCCTGCGGGCGCCGCGGCAATATTTAAGGAAATGTTAGATATTAATAAACCGGGAGGCGGTTGAGCGCCTCCCGGTTATTGTTTTACAG
>JAKPBL010000372.1 GCA_029778965.1 Bacteroidota bacterium | reverse complement strand
GGATGCCCCTCAAACCGTATTTGGCGCCGCATGCAGGGGCGGTGAGCCGCAATGGGCGATACATTCACCGGTTTGGGAAAAAAGCCTCGGCTTATTCATTGTTGCAGCAAACGGCCGGCGCTTACAACCAGGACATGGGTGTAACGTCCGCTTACGAGCCGCTCGATGTGTACACACTCAAAGCCATCGATCCTGAAGTCACATCAGCGGAGATCGACGACGTGGTATTTTACCTCCAAACCCTGAAAGCGCCTCTGCCGAGGAACCAGGATGATCCGCAGGTGATCCGCGGGCACCGGATATTTAAAGAAGCAGGCTGCGCGGCCTGTCACCGCGAAACGCTGCACAGTCGCCCATCGCCCGTAGCGGCCTTGTCGGACCAGGATTTCCACCCGTATACCGATCTGCTGCTGCACGACATGGGGCCCGCCCTGAATGACGGGTATACCGAAGGCAGTGCATTACCCCAGGAGTGGCGCACCCCGGCGTTGTGGGGACTAGGTCTATCGCCGGCTTCGCAGGGTGGCCAATACTATCTGATGCACGATGGCCGTGCGCACAGCATTGCGGAAGCCATCGACCTGCACGACGGCGAAGGCCAGGCAAGCAAACGCAATTATGATGCGCTCGGCGAGGCTGATCGCGCCGCGCTGATCCGTTTTTTGGAATCGTTATAACATGGATAGAAAAACCTTCATCCGGCAATGTGGCACATTGTGTCTTGGTGCGGCGGCTCTCTCCGCGTTGCAGCGTTGCGTACCTGCATCCTATTACGCACAATCTACCCGCAACGGCAGGCAACTCGCTGTGCGCCGCTCAGAATTTATGGAAACGGCAAATGGCAAGCTCCGCGAACGTCCCTACGTTTTAGTAAAAACAGAAGAGCTGGCCTTCCCCATCTGCATTTACCGCCTTGGGCCCGACCGCTATTCGGCCCTGCTGATGGAATGCACCCACCGCAGTTGCGAACTACACGCCGGCAGCGCGTTCCTGGTATGTCCCTGTCATGGCAGCGAATTCACACGCTTGGGCGAGGTGCAAAATCCACCCGCCGAGCAAAATCTACACGCGTTTACCATCACCTACGATGAACAAACACTTTACATTCACCTATAAACCGGTCGTTTTGTTTTGCTGTGTCCTGTTGAGCATGGCAGCCAAAGGACAAAGCGACAGCAGCCGTGTCCGCCGCCAGTTGCCCGATTCAGGAAAAAAGATCCTGAACATGGATGCCGTATATAACCGTCCGTTTTTGAGCGCCGGCAAATTGCCGGTTGCCGTTGGTGGTTATCTTGAAGCCAATACCCAGTATGCCGTGACCAATGGCATCAGCGACGGATTTTCGTTCCAGATGCGCCGGCTCACACTCTTTTTTTCATCCACCGTGGCACGAAGGATAAAGTTTTTATCGGAGATCGAGTTCGAGGACGGTACGAGAGAGATCAACCTTGAATTTGCGGCCATTGATGTGGAACTGCATCCGCTCTTCACCCTGCGTGGTGGCGTGCTGATGAATCCCATCGGAGCGTTCAACCAGAACCACGATGGTCCGCGCTGGGATTTTATTGACCGTCCGATCTCCGCCACAACACTTCTTCCCGCCACCTTGTCCAATGCCGGATTCGGGGTGCATGGCAAAACTTTTTCGGAGTTTTGGGTGCTAGGCTACGAGGCTTACCTGACCAACGGCTTTGACGACCGCATCATTTCGAACGCGGATGGGCGCACATCGCTGGCCGCGGGGAAACGTAACCCGGCCCGTTTTGAAGAAAGCAACAGCGGTCTTCCGATGTTTA
>JAKPBL010000357.1 GCA_029778965.1 Bacteroidota bacterium | reverse complement strand
TTGCTGCCGCTCAATGCGGCAATGGCCTGGGCAAATTCGAACCATGATATCGCACCCTCATTGGAATAGTGATAGATGCCGCCATAATGATCGTTGCTTTTTTCCTTCTCCAATACCATTATGATATCGAGTATGGCCTTTGCAAGGTCGGCCGCATAGGTTGGTGTGCCCACCTGGTCGTCAACCACGTTCAGCACAGGTCGTTCACTCATCAGCCGCAGCATGGTCTTCACGAAATTATTACCGAAGCCCGAATACACCCACGACGTTCTGATGACTATGGCGCCGGGGGCCAGCGACAAGGCCAGCGCCTCGCCTTTTTGCTTGGACGCTCCGTATACGCCCAGGGGCTTCACCGGCTGGTCTTCTTTGATGGGCTCGGTGGCTGTTCCGTCAAAAACATAATCGGTTGAAATATGAATCAGCCGGCATCCGTTTGCGGCAGCGGCTTTCGCCAGGTAGCCGACTGCATCTGCATTGGCCGCAAAAGCTTTCTCTATTTCCGTTTCAGCTTTGTCAACCGCTGTATAAGCAGCGCAGTTGATACAATAAGCAGGGTTGTTTTCGGCAAACCATTGTTGCACGGCAGCTTCGTCGGTGATATTCAGCGAAGCGCTGTCCATGAACTGAAAAGTCAGATCCCGGTACAAGGGCGCCAGCACCTGGAGCTCACTGCCTAATTGTCCGCGGGAACCGGTAACCAGCACTAAAGGCATAACTTAGAATTGAAAGGGATGATCAATAGCCGCGAACGGCGGATTCACCAGGTCTTTTTCAGACATGATCATTTGATCTGCCGGGATTTTCCAATCGATCTGCAAAGCGGGGTCATTCACCATTACGCTGCCTTCGCTTTCCTTGCTGTAGAAGTGGTCGCATTTATACAGTACCTCGGCTGTTTCGCTCAATACTGAATAGCCGTGGGCAAAGCCTTTCGGCACCAGCAATTGCAGCTTGTTTTCAGCACTCAGCTCAATGCTGAACACTTTTCCGAACGTGGGCGAACCCTTGCGGCAATCTACCACCACATCCAGAATTGTTCCTTCCAGGGCGCGGATCAGCTTGGTTTGCGCATGGGGGTCTTTCTGGTAATGCAGCCCGCGTACCACCCCATAGGCCGATCGGGCCTGGTTATCCTGCACAAAAACGAGGTCAATGCCATTGGCCTGGAAATTGCGGGCGCTGTACGATTCAAAAAAATAACCGCGACTGTCGCCAAATACCCTGGGTTCGATCACCAGCAATCCCGGGAACTCCGTTTTAGTTACCTGCATAATTATCGATGGTCGTATTGGTTTTCGTAATATTTCTGGTAGTCGCCACTCGTTACGTGTTTGATCCATTCGGCATTGGCCAGGTACCAGTCGACTGTTTTTTCGAGTCCTTCTTCAAACTGGAGCGAGGGTTTCCAGCCGAGCTCTTTGTTCAGCTTGGTGGCGTCGATGGCATATCGCAGGTCGTGTCCCGGGCGGTCGGTCACATAAGTGATCAGGCCCGCCGATTCTCCGGCAGCGCGCCCCAGCTTCTGGTCCATGATCTTGCAAAGCAGGTGTACCAGGTCGATATTCTTCCATTCATTGAAGCCGCCTACATTGTA
>JAKPBL010000341.1 GCA_029778965.1 Bacteroidota bacterium | reverse complement strand
ACGAGTTGCGCTGCCGTCAGCGGCCGGGTTTGCAGGATCTCGAAAGTGCCCGATTTGAACTCATCGGCCCAGCTACGCATGGTTACGGCCGGCACCAGGAACAACAATATCCAGGGAGCCAGCTCAAAGAACTTATCGAGCGAGGCGTAGCCATATTCAAGGATACTGCTGTCGGGGAAAACGAACAGGAATAGACCGGTCATCAGTAGAAATATCACTACGGCCACCAACCCGGTCAAGCTGCCAAAAAACTGACGGAACTCTTTTCTACAGATAGACCACATGAAACAAAAATAAGGAAAGTTTGAGGTTTGAGGTTTGAGGTGGTTGCCCTTCAAACCGCAAAGCTTTCACCACATGCGCAGGTGCGGCTGGCATTGGGGTTCTCGAAATAAAACCCTTTCCCGTTGAGGCCTTCGGAATATTCGAGAACGGTGTCTACGAGGTAGAGAAAGCTTTTCAGGTCGGTAACTACTTTAACACCATTGTTTTCGAATGCCTGGTCGCCGGGCTTGGATTCATTGTCGAAATCGAGCTTATAGCTCAATCCCGAGCAGCCGCCGCCCACCACAGATACCCGCAAAAAATAACCTTTACCGGCATCGAGGTTTTCTTCCTGCATCAGTTTTATCACCCTTTCGCGGGCTTTATCGCTTACATAGATCATACTACAACGGTTAAATGAGCGTCATTTTCATACGAAAGACAGCATGAACTATAAACACTGTTTTCATACAAAAAGATCGGATGAGCGCAATTTAATAACAGTTTCTTTCACCGATTGAAGGCAGTAGTCGACCTGCTCTTCGGTGGTAAAACGGCCCAGTGAGAACCGAAACGATGCATAAGCCAGCTCATCGTCCAGTCCCATCGCTTTCAGTACATACGAAGGTTCAGGTAACGCCGATGTACAGGCCGATCCCGAAGAAACGGCAATATTTTTATTGAAACCCGACAGCAGTAATTGTCCGTCGGTACGCCCGAACGAAAGATTGGTTACATGCGGCAGGCGGTAATCCGGGTTGCCGTTCACATACACCCGCCCCAACGCCAGCAATCCTGTTTCAAGCTTATCGCGCAAAGTACTGAGGCGACGCGACTCGGCTTCCATTTCCGTCTGGCAGATGGCAGCCGCACGGCCCAGCCCCGCGATACCCGGCACATTCAGCGTACCCGACCGCATACCGCGCTCATGGCCGCCTCCATCCATTTGTGGCGTCAGCCGGATGCGGGGATTGCGACGGCGCACGTATAAGGCCCCTACTCCCTTCGGTCCGTACATTTTATGCGCGGAAAAAGCCAGCAGGTCAACACCATCGGCCAGCACATCAACGGGTATCTTACCCACTGCCTGGGTGGCATCCGAAAAGAAAGGCACTCCGTGCTTTTTGGCGATAGCGCCGATTTCGCGCACCGGCATGATGGTACCGGTTTCGTTGTTCGCGTACATAATCGCTATGAGCACGGTCGCAGGCCTGATGGCGGCATCCAGGGCCGCAGGATCGATCAATCCGCGGCTGTTTACCGGCAGGTAGGTTACCTCAGCCCCTTGCTTCTGCAGGTGGGCGCAGGTATCGAGCACCGCTTTATGCTCGGTGGCACAGGTAATGATATGGTTACCCTTCCCGGCATACATATCAAAAACACCCTTGATGGCCAGGTTATCGCTTTCGGTAGCGCCCGAGGTAAAAATAATTTCCGAAGGATCTGCCCCTATCAGCGCGGCCACCTGCTCGCGCGCAAAACTAACCGCTTCCGCAGCCGCCCAGCCGAAGGAGTGATGGCGACTTGCCGCATTGCCGAATGCCTCGGTAAAATACGGCATCATCGCGGCCAGCACCCGCGGATCTACCGGCGTAGTTGCATTGTTATCAAAATAAACGGGAAGTATCAGCATACCCTCGAAGGCCTTTTAGCTACAACGCAAAACTAACCCAATTGGTTGAGACCCCCGGCATAGCCCGCACGCGGCAGCCGCCTCAAACCTCAACCTTCAAGCCTCTACTGTTCCTCTTTATTCAGCCCCAGCTTTTCTACCGCCACCTGCGCCGCCACCTGGCTGGCGTCTTTTTTATTGTAGGCCTTTCCCTGGGCGATCAATTGGCCGTCGACCACCGCCCCGATGGTGAACAGCCGGCGGCCACCTTCGAATTTTTCTTCGAGCGTTTCGAATTCCAGGTTCTTGCCGTTTTTGTTGGCCCAGCCGTACAGCTTGTTTTTATGATTGATCTCCAGGTGCTCCAGGTCGTCCATGAACATATAGGGCAGGATAACACGTTCCATCACCCAGCGCCTGGTCTTTTTGAAGCCCCGGTCGAGGTA
>JAKPBL010000338.1 GCA_029778965.1 Bacteroidota bacterium | reverse complement strand
ACACTACCATAACTTAACAGGTATATCCGGCCGCGCTGCCGACATTTGTATATAGATGATGAAAGCTGCATTCGGGAACCGGTTTCATTTCGGCGTAGCCATATCGGCAGCGCAGAACGAAGGCGCCATACTGGACGACGGCCGGTCGGCGTCGATCTGGGATAATTTTGTGCGCCGCGGAGGCGTGATCAGAAAAGGAGGAAAAACATCGCCCGCCTGCGACTTCTATCATCGCTACAAAGACGACCTGTTGCTGGTTAAAGCACTTGGCTTCAACAGCTTTCGTTTCTCCATCTCCTGGTCGCGCCTCCTGCCCGACGGAACCGGTAAACCCAATCCCGCCGGATTGCAGTTTTACAATGACCTGATCGATGAATGCCTGCAGTTGGGCATAACGCCCTTTGTGACCCTGTACCATTGGGATCTGCCCGCCAACCTCCAACGCGAAGGCGGCTGGGAAAGCCCGCTGATCAACCGCTGGTTCAGGCATTTTACCAAGATCTGCGCCCGCGCTTTCGGCGACCGGGTCAAACACTGGATCGTGCTCAACGAACCCGCGGGTTTTACCTCCCTGGGCTATATGCTGGGGAAACATGCGCCGGGCAAACGAAGCCTCGAGGGCTTTCTTAAAGCCGTTCACCATGCTGCCATCGCACAGGGCGACGGCGGCCGCACCCTCCGCCAGCATGTTGATAAAGCCGTTATCGGTACTACTTTTTCCTGTTCGGAAATAAGACCCCATACCGATAAGACGGAAGACATTGCCGCTGCCGCCAGAATCGATCTTTTTATGAACCGGCTCTTCATTGAGCCATTACTGGGTAAAGGATTTCCCGAAGACGATCGCGGCCTCGTGCAAAAGCTCAACAAACAAAACCTGAGCTGGAAATACACCGACCGCATGCAATTCGATATGGACTTTATCGGCCTGCAGAACTATTTTCCCTTAACGGTAAAGCACAACGCTTTTATTCCGCTAATCAATGCATCTGAGGTAAAACCCGCTGCCCGCAAGGTGCCGCAAACAGCCATGGGCTGGGAGATAAACCCGTCGGCCTTTCATCGCATCATAAAACGCTTCTGGAAGTACGGGGGTATCAAGGAAATTATGATCACGGAAAACGGCGCCTGCTTCAAAGACCAGCTCTCACAGGGACGCATAGCCGATAATGAGCGCATCCGCTATTTCGAAGACCACTTGCAAGAAGTGCTGAAGCTGAAAAAAGAAGGCGTGCGCATCAGCGGCTATTTCGCATGGACGCTCACCGACAATTTCGAATGGGCGGAAGGCTACGAAGCCAGGTTTGGCATCGTGCATGTCGATTTCAAAACCCAGCTTCGTACCGTAAAAGATTCAGGCTATTGGTGGCGTGATCTGTTGGCCGGCTAAAACTTGAACCCGAAAGTGGCCATCACCGTTCCGCCGGTCTGGTTAATGGTGGCGAAGGTGTTCGCCTTGTCGCTCAGCCGGTAGGGGAAATCGGAATCGGACGTGATACGGTGAACATAAGCGAGGTCTACGAAGAAGCCGCGGTTGCGGTAACCGACGCCACCGCTTACATACATCCGCTGGGCATCCAGCGCATTATCCCGGTAAGGATTGCCATAATAGGCAAAGCCCGCACGCGCCATCAGGGTATTGAATTTCAGCTCGGCGCCCACGCGCGCATTGAGTGCACCCTTGTAGATGTTTTTGATGGTGTTGTTCACCGCCGAGAAATAATCCTGCGAATCATAGCTGTCTTCGTCGCTATTGTGAAAGCGATTGCTGCCATAGGTCACATATTCGAGGTCGGCCGTAATAAAGCCCCGCTGCTGGCGCGTATCTTCCACCGCGTTGAGCATGTATGAGCCGCTGAACAGGAAACGCCAGGGGGTGACCATATCATACCGGTACATCGGTGAATAGCCGTTGTTGAGGTCAGACACGGTCACCGAAGCAGGCGCGTTGTAATTTTCGAGGTCTGTATGCATAACCGCGTCGTAACTCTCGCGGATACCATACAGCGTAGGTGTATGCAGGGCCAGGCCCAGGCGAACGCTGGTGACCGGTTTGTAGATCATCCCCATTTTCAGGTTCATACCGATACCCCTTGCATGATAGCGTTCCTGCAGGCTGGCGGTATTGAAATAGTTCTTCTGGTTGCCCGATTCGTCCGATTCGGTAAAGGTGCTGTTACGCTCGTAATTGTATATCGGCAAACCGAAAGTAAAGCCCCAGTAAAAACGGTCGTTGCTATTGCCGCCGTAGCTCAGGGCGATCTCGGTAATACCACCCGAGGTTTCGATATCATTGCGCTGGCGCAGCATGAAAGCGGTATCGTTCAGCAGGGCGTAGCGCATGGGTGTACCCACTACTTCGGTACCGCTGCCGGGAATGGTAAGTGTATCTACCAGGTAGGTATAAAGGGCCATGCGGCCGGGAAACGAGATCGATGAGCTGTTAAGCGCATCATCGAGGCTTAGCCCAGATCCGGCGATCTCGGCGGCATAGCTTTCCGAAAACGAGCTGAAATTATTTTGCCCGCTGTATGATATATGGTTCTTGAAATCGGCCAGCCGGTTCACGCCGATCGCAAAAGCGGCGCTTTTGTTGGCACGATACCGGTCGGGCATGCCGAAAACAACCCCCGAAGTGCCGAGCATAAATCCGCTGCCACTTACGGTATTGCCGCTGCCGCGGAATTTTGCATCGTTGTTATAAAAACCAAAGCCGGGCGATAATACCAGCTCATTCGTTTTGTACATGCCGATACCTGCAGGGTTGATAAACGCGGAGCTGATGTCTCCTCCGAGCGATCCGCCGGCGCCCCCGATGGCCTGGTTGCGCGCCGTTCCGGATATCTTGTACCACGAAGCCCGCAACGCATCTTCCGGCACCTGTGCAAATCCACGTGATGCCAGCAAACCCAGGGCCGCCATAAAAAGAACTTTTCTGCAATTCATGAATCAAGATTAGATAGGGTATAAAAAAAGAGGAAACAAAGCAGTTTGGTTGTTTGTTTCCTCCTTGTCAAAAATATCGTGCTTAGTGGTTGGTACGGGCGGGCCTGCTTACACCGCCACCGCTGCTGCCGGAACTCCTGGCCGGGCTGTAGCCGCCGCTGTTATTGCTCGACGGTGTATAGCTTCGGGTAGGCCGGTTGCTGTTATCGAACGACCGGTTGTTATCGGAAGGATAAGCCGACCGGCGGTTGTTATAACCCGAATTGTT
>JAKPBL010000333.1 GCA_029778965.1 Bacteroidota bacterium | reverse complement strand
TCCCTTCTCCCTGCTCAGCGCGCTGAAAGCGATGTCTGTTTGCAGCAGGGCCTGCTTCTCCCGTGCCAGGTCGGGCCTGTTTTGGCAGGCCGACATGACCAATACCCACCCTGCCAGCAAAATAATGATAATGTTTTTCATAAGCCCTGCTTATTTTTTATTCGAGAAAAACCGGCGCATTCCGGTTGCCGGGGTTGAACGTTTCGAGACAGACCTGCTTGTAGTTCCTCCCGATGGGTATTTTCCTGTTGTCGACCACCAGGTAATTGGGATTGTATCCCCTGACTTTGCTCAGCGGAACGATAAACGAACGATGCACCCGCAGGAAGGCCCGGATCGGCAGGAGATTTTCCATGGCGCTGATCTTCTGCTTGGTGATGTGCGTACCTTTTTGGGTGACCACCCTGATATAATCCTTATCGCTTTCGATCCACATGATCTCTTCGGTGTCGAGCCTGATCAACTGGCGATCGATCCGCATATAGATATAAAACGGCTGGGAGGGCATCGCCGGCTTGGTAGGTTCGGGCGTTGCAGGCGGCGCCTGCAGCTTATGAATAGTCATTGCCTTGTCTACCGCGCGCAGAAAGCGGTCGAAGGGAATAGGCTTCAGCAGGTAGTCGATAGCGTTCAGCTCGAAGCCCTCCACGGCGTGTTCCTGGTGGGCAGTGGTAAAGACCACCAGGGGCGGATGCTGCAGGCTTTTTACCAGGTCGGTGCCCGACAACCCGGGCATGTTGATATCGAGAAAGAGCAGGTCGGCCTTGTTTTTCCGCAATTCCTGGAAGGCGCCGACGGCATGGTTGCAGGTGGCCAGCAGCTCGATCTCCGGTACCTGGCTTATATATCTCCGGATGATCTCTACGGCATGTGGCTCGTCGTCTACTATCAGCGCGCGGATGGGCATGGTACTCATTCGTTCAGTTTTCCAGTTGAAGATGCAACAGGGTGATAAAACAATCAGGCTCGTCGAAAAATTCGAGCGAATGCCTGCCGGGATACAGCAGCTCCAGTCGTTTTTGCACGTTTTTGATACCGATCTTACCGGCCTGGCCGGCAGCGGCATTGACCGTATCTGGTTTGCTGTTGCTGATGTTAAGCACAAGGCGGCTTTCCTGTACCTGCAATTGAATATTGATCCAGGGATGGTCAACGGTGGCTGCCGCACCGTGCTTGAAGGCATTCTCTACCAGCGGCAGCATCAGCATGGGCGCGATGCGCAGGCCGCCGGTATTTTCGGTGATGAAAACATTCAGCTCCAGCCGCTCTTCGTACCTGATCTTTTCCAGCCGGATATAATCCTGCAGGATGCCGGCATCACGCTGCAGCGGCACCTGCTGCGCAGCGCATTCATACAGGGCATAGCGCAGGATGTTGGAAATGCCCAGGATCACTTCGGGCGTTTTCTGCGATTGGCCGAGCGACAATGCATACACGTTGTTGAGCGAATTGAAGAGGAAATGGGGGTTGAGCTGCGCTTTCAAAAAATCAAGTTCGGCCTGTAAGGCCGATTGCTTTCGTTCGTGCGATAAGCTGAACAGCCGCAGCGTAATGCCGATCCATATCACCGCATTGCTTCTTTCAATAGCCGTTACGAAATAGATGGGGTTGAACAACTGCTGGCGCCAGTATTGCTGCACACGGGGCCAGGAGAAGCCGCTGTTGCTTTGTTTGTAAAACCGGTATATATATGGATCGGTGATAAATATTTCAGTAAGCCGGTACAGGAAGGCGGCCAGCACCAGGATAACGAGCGTGGCTGCAAAGGCCTTCAGGTAACGACCACCCGCATAAAGGTGTTTCACCACCAGGCTGTCGACCAGGTAAAAATAAGCCATGTGAACGGGCAGGAGCATGGCAATCACTCTGATGCCCAGCTCGAAGCTTTCGTACGCAGTGCCGTAGATATACGTTAACAGCGCGAAGGCGCCGAGCCAGAAACCAATATGCTTTATGATCGGATGTTTCTGTAACAAGTGACCGGTTGTTTGCGTGTCAAAATTAACCGGAAGCGCGAAAGGCCGGAAGGAATATAGACAAATGCCCGTTTTCATCGACAAATGGCAATAATCATCGTTGTAAGAGCACGGCTAACAGGCAAAGGCGGCCATCTGCCCCAAGTGCAATTTGTTACCGTTTGTCTACGTGTACCGCTTTTTGCCTATGCAACCGGCTGTTCATCGACCTGATTTCCGGGCGGATAAAAAACAGGTCAATATTGCCTCCTGAAAAACGCCGGCGACAATCATCAAATACCTTAATCAATCAAACAAACATGAAATATCAATTTGCGGTTTATGCGGCGCTGCTGATCGCCAGCGCCTGCTCAAGGAACAACGGGAACGAATTACCGGTATACACGGTCGACGGTGCACGGTCGACCATAGAATGGAAGGGATCGGCTCCCGATCATTTTCACACCGGCTCCTTTTCCGTTTCAGGTGAAATGCAGGGCGACAGCAATGGCCATATCAGGAAGGGCACATTCAATATTCCCATTGCGAGCATCCAGAACTTCGACCTGCCCAACGAGGTCAAGCCCCAGTTGCTCGATCATTTGAAAAGCCCCGATTTCTTCAATATGGCGGTACATCCCAATGCCCGTTTCGTTATTCATGCAGTGACGCCGGCCGAAAAGCCAACGCCTGCCGCAACCCATATCATCGAAGGCGATTTTACCATGTTGGGCAATACCCGCGCCATCCGCTTCCCCGCTAAAATCACCAGCCAGCATAACAGCATCGTTGCAAAGGCCAGCTTCAGCATCGATCGCTTGTTATGGGGCATGACCAGCTATAATGACCCCGAAAAGGAGTTGTACATCCGTCCCGAGGTCGAGATAAAGCTGAACATACAGGCCACCAAAAAATAAGCTTCTCAAGGACGGTTCAGGGCGATTTCCGGAACGAGATGCCCCCGGAGCTGGTGACGCTATCCGCTGTGGATAGCGTCACCTTAAGCATAATGCTGGTTTCATTGGTCACCTGGGCAGTACGGTTGATGAATACCATGCTGTCTTTAACAGTTACAAATTCGTCCAGCGCCTTTTCGCCGTCGTACCACAGCTCGGCATGCGCCACCCTGACCGACAGGGCGTTGTTGTCGGGTTTTACCTTGATCTCATATTGCCCCGGTACCGGTATATAGGGCGTAAGA
>JAKPBL010000309.1 GCA_029778965.1 Bacteroidota bacterium | reverse complement strand
GCGATAATGACGGGTTGGATAAAACAAGCTATTTTTGCCTGTAATACCTCTCCACAAAGACAAGCAATCCCAACCCGACCAGCCGGACAATAATGAACATGAATATATCTTTTGGTTATGACAGAAAGCAGGTGATACAGGCTTTGCGGTATCACTTTTTTTCCAGGCGTGAAATCCGGCTGCTGCTGATCGGTATCAATCTCTTTACGATCCTGGCCGCTGTACTGCTGTATTTCAAAAGGGTAAGTCCCTCCACTTTCCTGATCTTCTCCATCCTCTGGATGCTGGTGCTGCTGGTGGTATGGCAACTGCTTCCCAACAGCATCTATCGGAAATCGGAAACATTCCGCGATTCGTTTCAGCTCAGCGCCGACGACAACGGCATCATCCTTGAAACCGGCAGAGGCAACCAACACTGGGGCTGGCAACGTTTCAGTAAATTCCTGGAAACGCCGTTTTTCTTTCACCTGTACTTTGCACCCAACTCATTTTTCCTGGTGCCGAAAGATGCTTTCCGCGATAAAGACCAGGAACGTGATTTCAGGGAAACATTGCGCAGTCATATCCGGTAAGCCCAAATATGAGCCGCCGCCTTACCGCGGTTTATACTTGGAGCCGTCGAGAATGGCGCGGGGCTGCAATTGCATGAGCTGCCCCGGCGTGGTATGCGGGTTCTTTTCCATATAGGCGTTCACGATCTGCTGGCCGATCCATTGCCCGATATTGCCGGGCGCGGCCGAGGGGAAGCCCGGCGTGGTCGGCGCCTCTCCGAGGAAATCGCGGATGGTGCCGGGATCGGTGCTGTATATCCGGTCGTTCTGCAGCACCAGGTTCCAGATAATGCCCTCATTGGTCTTACACCATTCGTATTGGTCTTTCTTGAATCCGTTGATGAGGGTATCGGGCGTATCGGGCATCAGCTTTTTCGCCAGCCACCAGTATTTGCCCTTTTCGATCATTTGCTCCACCAGCGGGCCACCGGCGTCATTCTTTTCGGGGAACAGGTCTTCTTCCACCACCCTGATACAGTTGACCGCAATATACGCCTTGCTGAACCGCCGCGAAATATAAGTAGGGTAGAGCTGCTGCCCCTCTATAGACGTATAATACGGAAAATCGGCGCCGGCATACAGGTGCAGGCCGATGGCAATGGCGTTTTCGGTAATGGCGGCGCCGGGCGCATCAAAGGGACCGAAATAGCTGACAAAAACAGGCACCTGGTAAGCGGGGAAATAAGTCTTTACATACCGGAAAGCTTTGTTCAGTTCTTTCTCGGTGGCCGACAGATCGTCGAACTGCGCTTTGACCTGCTCATATACCGGCGCATAGCTGCGGTAAAATTGCTGGTTGGCCACCGGTAGTATTTTATTGGAATTGCCGATAATGCCGGCGCCCAGTATATTGGCAGTAAAGTCGTTGATGAAATAAGGGAAATCAGCCTGTACTTGCAGCAGCCCGGGATATAGCTGGTTGGAATCAATCGCAAAATACGCTTTGTCAAACCGGTTGATATGGGTATTGACCTGTATCTGGCTGACGTCGGGGTGATTGTTGTTGCCGTCGCCGCAGGCAGTCATCGCTATTGCCAACAATAGATATATCCAACTGAATTTCATCCCACTGAAACGATTCTTCATTTGATTTGTTGTACCGCAGGTTCGTACATTCGGACATCTAAATTACCCTAATATGTTGAAAATTGCGCTGTCGCAGCAGAATTACCATATCGGCCATTTTGCCGCCAATACAGAAAAGATCATCCGGGCCATCCGGCAGGCCGAAGCTGCAGATGTGGACCTGCTGGTGTTCTCGGAGCTCTGTGTATGCGGCTATCCGCCGCGCGACTTTCTTGCTTTCGACGATTTTATCCGGCAGTGCTACGCAGTGATCGAAACTGTCAGGAAAGAAACCTCCCGCGTGGCCGTCATCATCGGCGCACCGCAGCGAAACCCGCAGAAAGAAGGGAAAGACCTGTTTAACGCCGCCTGGCTGTTGCACGAAGGTGAAGTAAAGGGCGTGGCGCATAAGACCTGCCTGCCGACGTACGATGTGTTTGACGAATACCGGTACTTCGAGCCCGCCTTCGAGTGGTCGGTGATTCCCTTTAAAGGAAAAAAGATCGCGCTGACAATCTGTGAAGACATTTGGGCGCTGAGCGATAACCCGCTCTATCGCACCGCACCCATGGACGAGCTCATCAAGTCGGCCCCCGACCTGATGATCAATATCTCTGCCTCGCCGTTCGACTACGACCACGACGACGACCGCAAGGAAGTGGTGCGTGCCAATGTGCTTCGCTATCGCCTGCCCATGATCTATTGCAATGCCGTGGGTTCGCAAACCGAAATCGTTTTCGACGGCGGCAGCCTAGTGTACAATGCCGCCGGCAAACTGGTGAAAGAACTGAAATATTTCGAAGAGGACTTTGCGGTAGTGACCATGAACGATGATATGTACCGTACCGCCGATACCGCCGGCGCCCTGCGTGCGATGGACAAGGAAATGCGCGTGTCGCGGATTTCCGACCCGGACAAGATCATCGGGTTTCTCACAAACGAAAACAATATCGAACAGATATTCCGGGCCCTCGTGCTGGGCATCAAAGATTATTTCAGCAAAATGGGTTTCAGCAAGGCCATCATCGGCAGCAGCGGGGGGATCGACAGCGCTGTGACGCTGGCCATCGCCTGCGAAGCCCTCGGCGCCGCGAACGTACGGGCGGTGCTGATGCCATCGACTTTCTCCAGCTCCCATTCGGTCGATGATGCGGTAGCGCTCAGCCGGAACCTGGGCAACCCCTACGACATCATCCCCATCAAAAACGTGTATGACGCTTTCCTGCAAACCCTCGAACCGGTATTCAGCGGCACGACTTTCGGCATCGCCGAAGAGAACATCCAAAGCAGGAGCCGCGGCAACCTGCTGATGGCCATCGCCAATAAATTCGGTTATATACTGCTGAATACATCGAACAAAAGCGAATTGTCAACCGGTTACGGAACCCTCTATGGCGATATGGCCGGCGGACTGGCGGTATTGGGCGATGTATATAAAATGCAGGTATATGCGCTGGCGAGGTATATTAACCGCAATACGGAGATCATTCCGCAGCACATCATCGACAAAGCGCCCTCGGCCGAACTGCGCCCCAACCAGAAAGACAGCGACAGCCTGCCGCCATATGAGCTGCTCGATAAGGTATTGTACCAGTATATCGAAAAACAGCAGGGGCCACAGGAGATCATCGACCAGGGTATCGACGAGGCCCTGGTACGACGAGTACTGAAGCTGGTCAATATGAACGAATACAAACGCAACCAGTTTTGCCCCATCATCCGCGTCAGCGCAAAAGCGTTCGGCGTAGGCCGGCGGATGCCGATTGTCGGGAAATACCTGAGCTAAAAAAGAAGCCCCTGTATAGACATACCGGGGCTCTGTTTATGAAATCAGCAGATAAAAAACGTGTATCGAAATGGATTAATGTTTCAGGACAAGGTATTGGTGAACGGTAACGCCGGCGGTTATTTCCAACACCTGGTAAAGCGACAGTTTGTTTTCGTTCAACACTTTGATTTGGGCATCGCCGTGAATCACACCAGGAACGACCAAACTGATCACCGTATTGCTTTCTTTCAGGGTCCAGTCGAAAGATTGTTGTCCGGCTTTCTCATTTTCACATTGCAGGGCGCCTCCGTCGAAGATGCCCGAGCCGTCTTTATCGAAAACAAGGCTGTTATCGGCGGTACAATCGTTGACCTCGAAAGGTTGATCGATCTCACCGTCTTTATCGATATCGACGCCGGCCGCATCCAATTTCCAGGCAGACCGTGTTAACAAACTTGTGGCGGAAATAGTAACCTCGTCCTCTTCCTTTGAGCAGGAAACCAAGCTGACAACCAGCAGGGGGCAGATCAGTATTAGAAAAGCTTTATGAGCGCTTTTCATCATAAGGGCGGATTTTGCATATTAAAACATAAATTCAGTGTTTTTATTGTGCCTTGTAAAAATTATCAACCCCGTCAATGCGCATATTGGCAGAAGAATTGCATCATCTACTCACAGTTTTGTATAAATAAAATATAGATATGTTGCCCACTTCGGATGATATCCGCCAGTTGAACGAAAAGATCCAATACCAGGGCGTTTTTATCAATCGCCTGCGGGAAGAGGTTGGCCGGGTGATCGTTGGCCAATACCATATGCTAGACCGCTTGCTGATCGGCCTGCTAAGCAACGGCCATGTATTGCT
The DNA here is from genome assembly GCA_029778965.1 of Bacteroidota bacterium. Taxonomy (GTDB): domain Bacteria; phylum Bacteroidota; class Bacteroidia; order Chitinophagales; family Chitinophagaceae; genus Flavihumibacter. Next base: position 2,652 of record JAKPBL010000309.1, on the reverse strand, counting down.
GGAAGGCGTACCCGGCCTGGCAAAGACCCTGACCATTAAATCTCTGGCGCAGGCTGTCCAGGCAAAGTTCAGCCGTATCCAGTTTACCCCCGATCTGCTGCCTGCCGACGTGATCGGCACCATGATCTACCAGCAGCAAAAGCACGAGTTCGTGGTACGTAAAGGCCCCATCTTTGCCAACTTCATACTGGCCGACGAAATCAACCGGGCGCCGGCCAAAGTGCAGAGCGCCCTGCTGGAAGCGATGCAGGAAAGACAGGTGACGATCGGCGACAGCACTTACCCGCTCGAAGAGCCCTTCCTGGTGCTGGCCACGCAGAACCCGCTGGAGCAGGAGGGTACTTACCCGCTGCCCGAAGCGCAGGTGGACCGCTTCATCATGAAAGTGATCGTCGGTTATCCCAGCAAAGAGGAAGAGCAGCTCATCATCAGGCAGAACGTGCAGGGGCAGGCGCCCCCCAAAGTGCAGCCGGTGGTTACCATGCACGACCTACTGGAAGCCAAAGAGCTTACCCGGAAAATATACATGGACGAGAAAGTGGAGAAATACATCCTGGACATCGTGTTCGCCACGCGCCAGCCGGGCGAGTACGGCCTGTCGAAGCTGACAGCCCTGTTGTCGTACGGCGGCTCACCCAGGGCCAGCATCAACCTGGCGCTGGCGGCTAAAGCCCATGCTTATTTGTCGCAACGTGCCTTTGTGATACCCGACGATGTGAAAGCCATCGCCAAAGACGTACTGCGGCACCGCCTCGGCCTTACCTATGAGGCGGAAGCTGAAAACGTGAACGTGGAGCAGGTGGTGGAAGAAATATTAAAAACAATCGCGGCGCCCTGATGGCCATGACCACGGCAGAAATATTGAAAAAAGTAAAGGAGCTGGAGATCAAGAGTAAAAAGCTCACCCGGCACCTGTTCACGGGCGAATACCACAGCGCTTTTAAAGGACGTGGTATGTCGTTCAAGGAAGTGCGCGAATATACGGCCGGTGATGATATCCGTTTTATCGACTGGAATGTATCGGCCCGTTTCAACCACCCGTACAGCAAGCTGTTTGAAGAAGAACGCGAACTTACCATGATGCTGCTGGCCGACAGCAGCGCCAGCGCTGCCTTTGGTACGCTGCATGCCCGCAAGAAAGACCTGGTGACCGAGATCGGCGCCGTGCTTTCTTTTTCGGCCATCAGCAACAACGACAAGGCCGGCGCCATACTTTTCAGCGATGCCATCGAAAAGTTCATACCGCCTAAAAAGGGCAGGGATCACGGTTTGTACATTACCCGCACGCTGCTGACCCAGGAAGCCGCCCGCAAAGGCACGGACATCGGCGCAGCGCTCCGCTATCTTAACAACACTACCCGGCAGCGCTGCATCGTATTTGTGCTGAGCGATTTTATGGATCCCGCTTTCTCTGACGGGCTGCGCGTGGCGGGGAAAAAGCACGATGTGATTGGTATCAAGATATACGACCCGATGGACATTAACCTGCCTGATGCGGGGTTGCTGGAACTGCAGGATGCCGAGACCGGCGAGCTGACGCTGGTGGACAGCAGCAGCTACGCGGTTCGCAAAGCGCACCAGGACTATTTCTTTCAACACACCGAATGGTGCAAGCAGGTATTCACCCGCGCCGGCTGCGACCTGCTGCATATTTCCACGACAGAAGATTATGTCAAAGTATTGCAGAAATTTTTTATCGGGAGGAGCTGATCGACCATGAGAGCCCTTCGCTTATTCATAACCGTTATTATACTCCTTGCCCTGGTACCCATCGGGGCAGCGGCGCAGCATATCCAGCTTCGTGCATCGGTCGACCGGAACAACATGCTTATCGGCGAGCCCATCCTGCTTACGCTGGAAGGAGAGTTTCCGCGCGACGCCCCGCACAACTGGTTTAATACCGACAGCCTCGCGCATTTCGAAGAGATTGAACGGGCCGAGATCGATACCGCCCTGCAGGGCAATGACCAGTTCCTGAAGCTGGTGCTGCGGATCACTTCTTTCGACAGCGGTAGCTGGGTGATTCCCATGATGTCGCTGCGGGTAGGGAATAACAACTACCTCACCGATTCCATCGTTATAGAAGTGGGTTATACACCCGCCGACCCCAACAAGCCTTACCACGACATCAGGGATATCATCGAAGTGCAGGCGCCGGAGAACGATTATACCACTTATATCGCCATCGCCGCTTCGGTATTGTTGCTGCTGCTGTTGCTGTACCTGTTGTTCAGGAAGAAAAAAAAGGCGCCTGCCAGCCAACCCGCACAAACGCGGTTGACCGCCATTGAGAAAGCAAGAACGGAGCTGAAAGCGTTGCAGGCCGAAGACCCGGCGACAACGGGCCGCGTCAAGTATTACTACAGCCGCCTCAACGATATTTTGCGCGACTACCTGCTGGCAAAGAAAATCATAACCAGCCCCGACGGAAGCAACCGTGACGTATTTATGTCGGTGCAATCGAAGCTGGGCCACGAAGAGAAGCAGGCGCTCGCCAAAGCATTGACGCTGGCCGATGCGGCCAAGTTTGCCAAATACCAGCCCACGGCTACCGATCATGCCGACGTGTTTCAAACCATACAGTCATCCATCGAAAAAATAGAGCAGCTTGATAACAAGGTACTTTCATAGTGTGTTTTTCGCCTGGCCGTG
>JAKPBL010000307.1 GCA_029778965.1 Bacteroidota bacterium | reverse complement strand
GCGATAATGAGTTTTTTCATCAAAAACGAATATTATAATTGATGAAAGGAATGATGCTGCCGAATATGGACAGCTTATACCCGCTGATGACGTTCCCTTCGGTGACGTAATAAACGGAATAAGCATTGTGGCGGCCTGTCAGGTTATAGAGGCCGATGGTCCATGAATTGTGGAAGGTTTGGTCAACCTTGTGATTGCCGTCGATATTGAGCGACACATCCATCCTGAAATAATCAGGGATGCGGTGCGCATTGCGGTCGCCGAACAGCGCGCGCTGGCCGCCTGCATAATAGAACCTGCCGATGGGCAGGGTGATCGGCCGGCCGGTGCTGTAGGTCGCATTCATCGATACGCTGAACCGGTGCGAGAATTTATAATTGCCGACGGCTGTTACATCGTGGGGTTTATCATAATTGGCAGGATAGAAGTTGCCGCCATTGATGATCTCTCCGGCATTGGGATCTGTTTGCTGCAAGAGAATGCGCGACCAGGTATAACCCAGCCATCCGTTGAGCTTTCCGGCTTGTTTTTTAATCATGAGCTCAACACCGTAGGCTTTGCCCTGCGTGCCCATCACATCTGTTTCGATGTGGTGGTTCATAACCAGCGATGCGCCGCTTCGGTAGTCGAGGTAATTCCTGATTTTCTTGTAGTACACTTCCACCGAGGTTTCGATGCTGTTGTTGTGGAAGTTCTTGTACAAGCCGAGCGACACCTGCTCGCCGAATTGCGGCTTGATATTGGGATCGCTCAGTTTCCAGATATCGGTGGGCGAAATAGCCGTGGTGTTCGACAGCATATGAATGTACTGGCGCTGCGAGTTATACCCCGCTTTCACCGAAAGATCGCCGGTAATGCTGTACCGGGCGGAAAGCCTGATCTCCGGTCCGCCATAAGAAGCGGCGGTTTTCCCTTTTGCGTAGTCGGTCGTTCCGGTCTGGCTGTCGGTTGTTTTCGGCTGTCCCGGCGCATATTCATTAACGGTAGCGGGGCCGAGGTAGTTATAGTAAGAGTATCGCAGGCCGGCCTGCACGGAAAGATTGGTGCTGATGTTCCACCTGTCGGAAATATAGGCGGCCATTTCCCTGGCTTGTTCGGCAGGTACCTTGTCGGCGATGACAAGAGAATTTTTCCCTTCGGGTTCGAATGTGCCGGGTTCGAGGTGATAACGTATAAAGGAAACGCCCATATCGAGCGTGTGTTTGGGATGCACGAACCAGGTGAAATCTGTTTTTGCATTGAATTGTGCAATGGCAAAACGAAGGCTGTAGTCGTTGGCTTCCTGCTGCTCGCTGGCTGTTCGGTACGCATAGCTGTCGTAGCCTGTGGTCAGCTCGCCGATCAGCTTGTTGCTGAAATTGTGTTTCCATTTAGCCGACACGTTCCGGTTATTGTATCCGTAAGAAGTGTCGTTATTGAGCTTGAACTTGTCCTCGCTCAGGTAACCGGTAATATGTACGTTGTCTTTGTTATTGGGCTGGTAATGCAGCAGCAGGTTGCCGTCGTAAAAATTTGCCTTGCTGTTGCTGTACTGGTCGGGCAGCAGGTTCAGCAGCCAGTTGGCATAGGTGGCCCGGCCGCCGGCAATGACAGACATCTTGTCTTTGATGACAGGCAGCTCTACGTTGGCCCGGGCAGTGACGGGCCCTACGCCGGCCGACCCGGTAATGGTTTTCTTATTGCCTTCGCGGCTGGTGATATTGAGCACCGACGACAAACGGCCGCCGTATTCTGCCGGGATGCTGCTTTTATACAGCTCCACATCTTTCACCACATCGGGATTGAAGGCAGAGAAGAACCCGAAGAAATGCGAAGGATTGAAAATAGTGGCGTCGTTGAAGAGTATGAGGTTCTGGTCGGCCGACCCGCCCCGCACGTTGAAGCCGGTGCTGGCTTCTCCCACTGTTTTTACACCCGGCAGGGTGATGACCGCCCGTAGAATATCGGCTTCCCCAAAGGCGGAAGGCATTTTTTTGATAGCCTGGATATTGATCTTGTCCACGCCCATGGCTACCCGCCTTACATTGGCCACTTTGGCGGCAGAAACGATCACTTCCTTCAGCGAGGTGACCCGTTCGGTAAGATCGATATTGAATTTGCCGTCGGCATATACGATGATCTTACGGCGGGTATCGGCCATGCCGATGCCTTGTATCTGCAGGATATGCGATCCCCGCGGAACAGTGAATGAATAATATCCGTACTGGTCGGTGTTGATGCCGATGTTGGTGCCTTCGATGTTCAGGTAGGCGCCCCCTATCGGTTCGCCCGTTTTGCCATTGCGAACGTAACCGGCAATACTGGCCGGCGCATGGGAGATAACGCTGGTGCGGGCGCCGATCTCAAACGTGCGTTGCTCTATGCCGGGATCGTTCTTGACGGTGGCTACCCCTTTGTAGTCGGGCAGCGGATTGCTTTGGTTGGCCGGTCGGTTGCCCGGCGGATCAAAGTACCCCGCAGGTAACCCGGCTTGCAGCGGACTCCCCCTCGTCAGGAACACTTTTTTGTCGCCGGCCATATAGTAATAATAATCAGTGCCGGTAAAAATAGACCGGAGCACCTGGCTCAATGGCTGGCTTCTAACGGCAACAGATATGCGAAGGCTGTCGAACTGCCGGGCATCGTAATAGAAGAAGACGCCGGTTTGCCGCTCGGCTTCCCGAACAAATTCAGCGATGTGCGCGCTGTCAAGCGAAATACTGAGGGGCGGATCAGCCGATTGCGCCCGGAGGCCAGCGCTTCCCAGCAATGCGATCAGCAGGAGCGAAATTCTCATGGTGTGGCAGGGTTTTGGTCGTCGTAGTAGCTGAGCAGCGCCCGGATGGCGAGATCTGGTTTTAGTTTGGGGTCAATACCGGTTTCCCTGAACCGTCGCCGCACTTTGCCGCGTTGCAGGCCAAGCATTTTCTGCAGCCCGCGCCAGGAGCCGAACGACTGTGTCTGGCCGTTTTTCCGGATATAATACTTATCAGCGACAACAAATTTTCGTTCGACGCGATCGGTGATCCTTTCATCGATGGTAACGCGCCGGTGCGCATAGGCCGACAATTGCCTTCCTTCGTGGAGGATCTCATAAAAGCCCGGTGCTGCCGCGGGCAGGAAGTTGTTACCCGAATCGAGGCGTATAAAACGATAACGTCCGATATCGAAAGCGGTTGTTTTATCCGGCTGCAGTTGAACCCCGATGTTACTTGGCAGAAGGGTAACAAGTGTTTGGGCGTACATGTCGTACAATACGGGAATCTTTTCGTACCGCAGGTTGCAATAGGTAATATTGGCGGGAACGTATATGCTGGTATCAAAATAAGGTCTTCCCTCTATCTGCTGCGAGTAATTCGATTGCAGCATGCCGGTATATATCCGTGCGTTGGAGCCGGTGGCGGCGTGGTAAACACGGATGGCCTGCATCTGGGCCGAGTCGACAAATACGGAAGAAGGATCGCTTTGCTGGGCGTGCAACTGTTGTGTGACCAGCAACAACGCCAGGGTCGTTAAGTGTATGAACCGCATCGATGTCAAGATACGTTATTAGCCTGAAAATTAAATTTTATAGAGGCCGTTCTTTATAGCGTACACCACCAGACCCGCCAGGTTGCGTACCTGCATTTTGGCAAACAACCGTTCGCGGTAGCTTTCAACTGTTCGCTGGCTCAGCCCCGTTTTTTCACTGATATCTTTATTGGAGCATTCGTTGCACAACAGGGCTATTATTTCTACCTCTCTTTCTGTGAAAAGCGGCGTTTCTTTTTTCTTGTACGGGTTAAACTGGCTGTTCGCGATAAGGGCTGCCAGCCGGGCGCTGGTTTTATTGCAGTAGTAAGGCTTTCCGTCCAGCACGGTTTGGATGGCCAGCAACACTTCTTCCTTTCCGGTGTTTTTGATGATATAATCCCGCGCCCCCGCTTCCAGCATATCGATCAGCAGGCTGTCTTCATCGAACATGGTCAGCGCTATTATGGGTATTTTCGGCCGCAGTACGGTGATTTGCCGGGTAGCG
>JAKPBL010000295.1 GCA_029778965.1 Bacteroidota bacterium | reverse complement strand
CCAGGCTGCCCCTTTTGTTTTCCTCGTACAGCTTGGTGAGCTCGCGGTGTACAGATGCAGACCGTTCAGCGCCGAACCAGGTTGCAAGCTCTTCGAGCGTTTTAACAAGCCGTACGGGCGACTCGTAGAATACCATGGTACGGGTTTCGGCCGATAACTGTTTCAGCAGGGTCTGGCGGCCTTTTTTCAGGGGCAGGAACCCTTCGAAACAAAAACGGTTGATGGGCAGGCCGCTGTTGACCAGGGCAGGCACGAAAGCCGTGGCGCCGGGCAGGCATTCCACGTTCACATTTTGCCTGATGCATTCGCGCACCAGCAGGAAAGCCGGGTCTGAGATACCGGGCGTACCGGCGTCGGTCAGCACGGCCATGGTCTTGCCCGCCGCGAGCTGGTCTACCAGGTGCTGCAGCACCCGGTGTTCGTTGTGCTGGTGATAAGGCGTCAGCGGTTTCTGGATACCGAAATGGTTCAGCAGCCGCGACGAGTTGCGGGTATCTTCGGCCAGGATCACATCCACCGAGCGGAGAACATCCAGTGCACGCAGGGTGATATCCTGCAAATTGCCGATCGGCGATGGCACCAGATATAACACCGGATCAGTTTACGCTGATTTCGAACTGTTCCATGACCGGGTTGGCCAGGAGCTTTTTGGCCGCCTGCTCGGCAATGCCGCGGGCTTCTTCGGCAGAGGCGGCGTCGACCTGCAAAGTGATGTTTTTACCGATGCGTACGTCCTGGATGGCGTTCAGGCCGAGGTTACCCAATCCACCCATTACCGCCTTGCCCTGGGGGTCGAGCAGTTCTTTCAGCGGCATCACTTTAACCTGTACAGAAAATGTCATTCCGTTTTTGATTTAAAGAGCAAAGATAGGAGAATGTAGGCAAGGAAGACGACCGGCATGGCGGCCCATTTCAGCAGCAGGAAGGCAATAACAGCCAGCAACAGCAGCAGGTATTGGGGAAGGTTGTTCTTAACGCTGTAGTCCCTGAACTTGAATGCCATAAGCGGCAGTGTGCTTACCATCAGCCAGCTCAGCAATATGCATACGCCATACAGCACCCATTTATTGAGCATCAGGTCATAGACCATGCTGCTGCCGGTGTACCAGTAAATCAATGGAAACGACGCCACTACCAGTCCCACGGCAGGCACCGGCACGCCTTTGAAACCGTATTGCTGGCTGGTGTCGATATTGAAACGCGCCAGCCGGTAGGCCGCCGCGCAGGGCACCAGCAGAGCAGGCAGCAACCAAAGCATGGAAGCCTCCATGCCGTTGGGCTCTTTGGCCAGGCTGAGACGGAGAAACTGGTAAAGGATCAGCCCCGGCGCCACACCGAAGCTCACCACATCGGCCAGCGAGTCGAGCTGTTTGCCCATTTCGCTGCTGGCGCCCATCAGCCTGGCTACAAAGCCGTCGAGAAAATCGATCACTGCCGCCGCGGCAATAAAAGCCGACGCCATCCAGATGCGTTCGGGAAAGTCAACCAGGTATTCGCCCTGCGGACCAATGCCGATGCCTATCCCGTTTTGCAGGGTCACAATAACGGCCAGGCAACCGAATACCAGGTTAAGCAACGTAAATAGGTTGGGGATCTGTTTCATGCGTGATTAAAGGTTCTTTTTTTTCGTTGGCTTCATGGCGGCTTCGATCTCATCGGCTGTAATGGGGATCGCTGCTGTCAGGTCTTTGTTGCCGGTTTTGGTAAGCCACACGTTGTTTTCTATGCGAATGCCCATCTTTTCTTCCTCGATATAAATACCGGGTTCTACGGTAAGCAGCATGCCTGTCTGCAGGGGTTCCTGCCGCGGGCCCAGGTCGTGCACATCAAGCCCCAGGTGATGGCTGATGCCGTGGTAGAGGTATTTACGATAAGCGGGATTCTCTTTGTCCTGGTTCTTCAGGTCGGCCGCAGACAACAAGCCGATCTTTTGCATCTGCTTACCGGCTTCCACGCCGACCCTGGCGGTATAATCGTTGAGGCTGATGCCGGGTTTCAGGATCGACTTCGCATATACATGGATGTTAAGACAGGCATTGTACACCTCTTTCTGTCTTTTGGAAAATTTACCGTTTACGGGGATGGTACGCGTAAGGTCGGCATTGTAACCGCCGTACATGGCGCCGAAATCCATCAGCAACAGCTCACCGTCTTCACAACGCTGGTTATTGCTGATATAATGCAGGGTGCGCGCCCGGTCGCCGCTGGCGATGATACTGCCATAAGCGGCCCGGCCGGCCCGGTTGCGGACGAATTCATGAAGTATCTCGGCTTCGATCTCGTATTCCATTACCCCGGGCCTCACGAATTGCGCCACCCGGCGGAAGGTGCCTGCGGTGATATCGATCGCTTTCTGTACCACCACTATCTCATCGGCGGTTTTTACGGCGCGCAGTTGTCGCAGCAGTTTCGCTGCGCGATGATACACGTGCAGGGGGTAGCGACGTTTCATTTCTTCGATGAAACGATAATCGCGTACCGGCACCTGGCTGGCGCGCCGGTCGTTTTCGTTGGTGTTCAGGTAGATGCTGTCGCACCGGTGTACGAGCGATTGGAGAAAGGCATCGAGGCTGTCGAGCCAGACGATGGTTTGAATACCACTGATGGCGGTGGCTTCTTCCCGGCGCAGGCGGTGTCCGTCCCATTTTTCTTTCAGCTCATTGGGCCGCACCAGCACCAGCACTTCGCGCAACTGCAGATCGGGATGCGAGGGATACAACAGCAGCATGCTGTCTTCCTGCCCAATGCCGGTGAGCCAGTACAGGTCCGCATTCTGGTGAAAGGGGTATAATCCGTCGCCGTTGGTGGGCATTTCATCATTGCTGTTGAAAATTGCCAGGGCATTTTCTTCCATGGCGGCGGCGAACCGCCGGCGGTTCTGGATGAAAATCCGGTTATCGAGCAGCTCGTGCTTCATGCGCGCAATATTAGGGATAAATATAACGCCTTGCAGTCATCCCGCAGATTCGTGTTTCGGGAAGCACCCTGTTTCTGTCGCGGCGGCCGCCGGCAATTTTTAGCATTTCTGCTGCAAACCGGCGATGTAAATAATCCATCTTTGGGTACATGCAATTGCGCTTTATCGCTTTTTTTGCCCTCCTGCCCTGCTGGCAGCACACTGTATGGCCAGACGGAACCCCGCATATACAGCAACCCGCTGTTGCCTTGCAACGCGTTGCCACTTCACAGGCACCCGCCCGGGAGCAGATCGACTGGCGCAGCCGCCGCCTGCTGACCTGGAATGATTTCAAAGCTGAACCTGTAACCACAGCACCCAATGCGGCCCTTACCAGTACCTCGATCCTGATCAACTACAAATACGGCAGCAGCGGTTTCAGCTATCACCTGCAATGTGTGTTCTATCCCGGTAAATCGTGGACCAAAGTGAGCTCAGGCCGCATTCTTGCCCATGAGCAGGGCCACTTCGACATCACCCAGTTGTACACCCGGAAAATGCACCAGGCCCTGGCTGCCTATAAACCCCGCGATGGCAAAGTGGAAGAAGACGTAACGCGCATCTATAAAGAGATCGCCGACCAGCAGGCCGTTTTTCAGAAGCAATACGATACGGAAACGAATTTTTCGCGCGACTACGAAACACAGGCGAAATGGCTGGAAAAAATCACGGCGATGTTAAAAGAAACGGAAGAACTGAAGAATTATCCCTGACCTCTTTTTTACCGGACGGGTTAGCTCGTCGGACGGAAACCCCTCTAAAACAACCCGTATAACTGCGCATCCACCTTACTGATGATCTCTCCCAGGTCTTCTTCTTTTTCCGCAAACTTGTTCTTGTCAACATCGATCACGAGCAAAGGGCCTTCACGGTAGGAGGAAATCCATTTGTTGTAGAGATCATTGAGGCGTTTGAGGTAATCGAGCCGGATATTCTCTTCGTATTCGCGGCCACGCTTTTGTATCTGCCCTACAAGGGTGGGAACCGAAGCCTGCAGGTAGATCAGCAGGTCGGGCGGCTGCACCATGGAACGAAGGGTCTGGAAGAAAAGGAAATAGTTGTCGAAATCGCGCTTGTTCATCAACTGCATCTCGTGCAGGTTGGGCGCGAAAATGTGAGCGTCTTCGTAAATAGTGCGATCCTGTATCACCGTCTCGGTTCCACGGTGGATATCGAGTATTTGGTTGATGCGGCCGTTCAGGAAGTATATCTGCAGGTTGAAGCTCCAACGCGGCATGTCTTCGTAGAAATCGTTCAGGTAGGGGTTATGGTCCACGTCTTCAAACTGCGGTATCCACTTGTAATGTTTACTCAACAGCTCGGTAAGCGTGGTTTTGCCCGCACCGATATTGCCCGCTACCGCGATATGTCTTGGTTTTTTTCCCTTTGCCATAATTTACAATCAGCCTCAAGCCGCCCAATATAGTCAAATTAATAATACTGCAGCCCCATGGCAGCCCGTACTTTTTCCATGGTGATACCCGCATTCCGGCGGGCCTTTTCCGCGCCCATTTCCATGATCCTGCGCAGGTAAGCCTCGTCGTTGCGGATGGCTTCCGCCTTCTCGCGTATGGGGCGGATAAAGCTTACCATGTCTTCCCCCAACTGCTTTTTCAGGTCGCCATACCGGATATTCGCCGACTTGTAGTCGCCCTCGAATTTCTCCACCACGTCTGGCGCACTCACCAGGCGCAGCAACTGGAAGATATTTTCGATATAACCGGGCATGGGGGTGTCGGGTTCGGTGGGGCCACTGTCGGTTTTCGCTTTTTTCAGCTTATTCCTGATCTGGTCGTCGCTATCGCTGAGAAAAATGGCGGCATTCTGGTTTTCGCTCTTGCTCATTTTACCTGAATCGTCGAGGCTTGGCACTTTAACCAGTTGTTCGCCAAAATTAAATGCCTGGGGTTCGGGGAACACTTCTCCGTCTTTACCGTAGCGGTGGTTGAAGCGTTTGGCAAAATTCCGTGCCATTTCGAGGTGCTGCTCCTGGTCTTTCCCCACGGGAACGAACCGGGCACGCTGCAGGAGTATATCGGCAGCCATCAGCACGGGGTAGGTCAATAAGCCGGCATTGACGTTATCGGGGTGCTGCCGCACCTTGTCCTTGAAAGTGGTGGTTTTTTCCAGCTCTCCCGTATAAGCCAGCATGTTCAGGTAGAGATAGAGTTCGGCTGTTTCGCGCAGATGGCTCTGGCAGTATAGCGCCGATTTTTCGGGGTCAAGTCCGCAGGCTATGTATTCGGCCAGTACCCGGTGTACATTGGTTTTCAGCTCGGTGGTATCGGGATGGGTGGTCAGCGTATGAAGGTCTGCCACCATAAAGTAGCAATCGTACTCCTCTTGCATGCGTACGTAGTTCCGGATGGCCCCGAAATAATTCCCCAGGTGGAGAAAACCGGTGCTCCGGATACCACTCATAACAATTCCCTTTTTTCCTTTTTCCATAGCGCGGCGAAGATAAGAACCTTATTTTTGTTACCTACCATGGAACTGAGCAAAGAAATGATCGGCCACCTGGCTTCGCTGGCCCGACTGGAATTCAGCGACGAAGAGACCGCCCGCATCGGCGACGACCTGAAACGGATGATCGCCTTCGTAGAAAAGCTGCAGGAGCTGGATACCACTGGTGTAGAACCGCTTCTGCACATGACTGAAAACGTGGATATTTTCAGAACGGATGAGGTGCAGCCATCGCTCGACCGCGCTACAGCGCTGGCGATTGCGCCCGATGCCGACAACCAGTACTTCTTTGTTCCGAAAGTGATTAAAAAATAGCATGCAGCCGATCATACACCTGGAGAAAATTGAGAAAAGCTATTTCATGGGAAAGCAGGCCATCCCGGTACTGAAAGGGATCACCCTCGACATCCTGAAGAATGATTACGTGGCGCTGATGGGCCCGTCGGGATCGGGTAAGAGCACACTGATGAACATCCTGGGCTGCCTCGACTCTCCTACTGCCGGGCAATATATCCTTAATGGACAGGATGTAAGCAAGATGGAAGACGACGCCCTGGCCGATGTTCGTAACAAAGAGATCGGCTTCGTGTTCCAGCAGTTCAACCTGTTGCCCCGCCTTACCGCTGCGGAAAACGTTGCTTTGCCGCTGGTGTACGCCGGCATTCCGAGAAAACAGAGAATGGAAAAGGCGATGGAGATGCTGGAGAAAGTGGGACTGACCGACAGGAGCCACCATAAACCCAACGAACTGAGCGGCGGACAAAACCAGCGTGTCGCTATTGCCCGTGCCCTCGTAAACGATCCTTCGCTGATCCTGGCGGATGAGCCGACGGGTAACCTCGATACCAAGACCTCGATCGAGATCATGGATATATTCGGCAAAATCCAATCGGGCGGTAATACTGTGGTGCTGGTTACCCACGAAGAAGACATCGCCAACCATGCCCACCGCATCGTGCGCCTGCGCGATGGTATCATTGAAACCGACCGCCGGAACGAGCACCCGGCGATAGCAATGACCCACTGATGGCCAAGATCTATACCAAAACGGGCGACAAGGGCCGCACCGGTCTTATCGGCGGCAGCCGGGTGTCGAAGGCCGACCTGCGCATCGACAGCTATGGCACCATCGATGAGCTCAATTCGCATATCGGTTACTGTTGCGACCAGATGACAGAGGCCCTGTCTGTCGTTACCATGAAGGAGGTGCAGGACCGGTTGTTCACCATCGGCGCCTCCCTGGCCACCGATCCTGAAAAAGCGCCCAAACAAACAATACCCGATCTACATGATTCGGATATCGAATTCCTGGAAAAGGAGATCGACCGTATGAACGAAGCGCTGCCGCCCATGCGGTTCTTTATTCTGCCCGGCGGACACCTGGTCATTTCATCCCTGCACATTGCCCGCTGCGTTTGCCGCCGCGCCGAGCGGCTGGTAGTCCGTTTACAGGAGAACGACAGCTTCGTAGAGCCGAAAGTGATACAATACCTGAACCGCCTGAGCGATTACCTGTTCGTGCTGGCCCGTTACAGCGGTCACCTGCTACAGGTGCCCGAACAGCCCTGGCGCCCGCGCACTAGCTGATCAGTCCGTCTTTCATGTGTACCAGCCGGTCGCTCATACGGGCGAGGTCTTCGTTGTGGGTAACGATGAGAAAGGTTTGGTTGAAATCTTTGCGCAGCCGGAAGAAAAGGGAATGCAACTCCTGCGCATTGGCAGAATCGAGGTTGCCCGAAGGTTCATCGGCAAATACGATCTGGGGGTCGTTGATCAGCGCCCGCGCCACCGCTACCCGTTGCTGCTCGCCACCCGATAGGGCCGCGGGCTTGTTGTCTGCCCGCTGCGCGAGCCCGAGGTGCTCCAGCAAAGCAGCCGCCTTCTGCTCCACTTCCTGCTTCGGCCGTCCGGCGATCCAGCCGGGGATGCACACGTTCTCCAGCGCGCTGAATTCAGGCAGCAGGTGGTGGAACTGGAATACGAAGCCGATAAACCGGTTGCGGAAAGCAGCCAGTTGCCTGTCGTTCATGGCCGTCAGCTCGGTGTCGTTCAGCCTGATATAACCTGCATCGGGCTTGTCGAGCGTGCCCAGAATATGGAGCAGGGTGCTCTTGCCGGCGCCCGACGAGCCGACAATGCTGACGATCTCGCCGCGGCTTACCGAAATATCGACGCCTTTTAATACTTCCACGCTGCCATAGCGTTTTTTTATACCCCCGGCCTGCAACATGGCGCAATATTAAGCGTTGTATTTGAAAGGATTTGGAAATTTCGTTTTAACCTTTACATTTGCCGGAAATTTAAAACCAGTAACCCATGTTTTGGACACTAGAATTGGCATCCTACCTCGAAGACGCTCCCTGGCCTGCCACCAAAGATG
>JAKPBL010000283.1 GCA_029778965.1 Bacteroidota bacterium | reverse complement strand
GTACGGAGATCAGTATTTGATCTCTGTACCGGTCGGCCTGACTGCATTCTCAATAAAATGCTACGCCAGTACCGGTTTGATGGAACAGTATTCCCAGCAACCCTGCGTTGCCGGATAGCTTTGGGGGGAAAGTGGTGAAGCATAATATCAAGAACCGGCAGGAGAGTGCCCGCGAGGCGCAGACCTGGTGGAGCAAGCTTTGCCGATGAGCAGAGTGGTAGATTTTCTCAGCACCTGTACCGTTCGCCCAACTCGCTGTATTCTTATTTTGTGTTGCGGTTTTCCTTGCCTACCAACGACAGGTATCGGCAAAAAGCCAACTGGCCTTTGCGCATGCTCGACAACCGGAAGAACTCATTGGACGCATGCCATTGCTCGTCTTTCAACTGGAACCCCAGCGGATAGGCGTATAATCCAAGCACTTCTTTGAACGACAACATGGCGCCCACGCTGCCGCCGGTGGCGAGCTGCAGGGGCGGCTTTCCGTATAAACCGGTTAATACGGTAGCGATGTATTCGTATTCTTTGGTGTTGGTGGGAACCTGGAAGGGACTGGCATAAGCGCCGGAGAATTTGAAGCTGGGCGTAGCGCCCGGCGGACAAACCTTCTTAATGTGTTTGATAATGAGATCAACGATCTCCGGGCCGTTTTGGTTGTTCACCAGGCGGCAGGTGATGCGCGCCATCGCGTGGCCGGGAATGATATTGGAATGACCGTCGGGCGCGGTGTACCCGCTTTCCATGCCCACGATTTCGAGGGTAGGGCGGTACCAGATACGTTCCAGCGGCGAGTAGCTCGTATCGCCGGTTTCGGCCGTGGTGCCTAATATCTTCATGTCATCGGCGGGGTCATACGGAACTTTTTTGATCATGGCCCTTTGCTCGTCTGAAATGGGAATTACCTTGCCATAAAATCCTTCCACCGCCACATTGCCTTTTTCATCGTGGAAAGAATGGAGAATATCGGCCATGATCATGGCGGCATTAGGCGTTTTACCGCCGAACTCACCCGAATGTCCGTCGACATTGGCGGTTTTGATGCTGAATTCAAGCGGCACCGCACCCCGCAGGCTAACGGTCATGGCTGGGGTCTGTTCGT
This sequence comes from Bacteroidota bacterium, assembly GCA_029778965.1. Lineage (GTDB taxonomy): Bacteria > Bacteroidota > Bacteroidia > Chitinophagales > Chitinophagaceae > Flavihumibacter. The sequence continues at coordinate 438 of JAKPBL010000283.1, read as the reverse complement.
CGAACTGTCCGTCGTCGGCGTTCAGCAGGTAATCGGCTTTGAGCAGGTCTTTGTTTTTTTCGAGCAGCTCTTTAAAATGCGGACTGCCTTCTTCTTCTTCGCCTTCAAAAATGAATTTGAGGTTAACGGGCATACGGCCTTCCGTTTTCAGCAGGGCTTCGGCTGCCCAGAGTGCGTTCATGACGCCGCTTTTGTCGTCGCTGGCGCCGCGGCCGAATATTTTATCGCCTTCGATAGTGGGCGTAAAAGGCGGGTGAATCCATTCCGATTCTTTTACCGGCTGTACATCGTAGTGTGCATAGATCAGTACGGTGGGTTTGCCCGGCGCGTTTGTCCATGCGCCGAAAACCGCGGGGTGCCCGCCGGTGGGGATGATCTCGGCGGCGCTTAGGCCGATAGCCTTCATTTTCTGCTGTATCCATTCGGCGGCGCGGGTTA
>JAKPBL010000281.1 GCA_029778965.1 Bacteroidota bacterium | reverse complement strand
CGGCAATGATCTTAACGGGATCGCCGCTGTCGGGCCGGATCACCACTTTGCCGTTGCGGGCCAGGATCTTCGGTTTCAGGGCGGGGAGGAATTCGGTGATCACCTGCCAGAAATCCCAGGTATCGCTGACGATCGAAACGATGCCCGCGGGATATATTTCGGTGATCAGCCGTTCAAAAGTGGCGATCTCTCCGTCTTGCGTACCCATGCACATTACGCTGTGTTCGGTGGCGGGAACGGATCCGCCGACCAGTTCCTTATCCGCGTCGGCGTTATAATAGGTTTCGAGAAAATCGATGGCGGGGATGGTATCGGTTCCCGCGAAGCTCAGCAGGTGACCCGCGCCGCTCATCAGGGCGTCTTCCACACCACTCATGCCGCGGAAAGAAAAATCGTGGCCCTGCCAGGGGATAAAGCTGCCGTCTTCACCCACGGTTTCTTTCGCGTACCGGGTGAAGTTGCGCAGGTAATGGAAAGCGGTGGTGGCCGAGGTGCAGGGTTTCCAGGTGATGGCGCTCACGATGGTTTCGAGCATATTGGTGAGCCAGAAAAATTCAGGCTTCGTGTTGCGGATAGTGAATACCGGTATGCGCATGGGCACCAGGCTGCCTTCGGGCAGGGCCTTGATTTCGATGGGCAGGTAACCCAGGTCGTGCAGGTCGGCGATATGGTCGTATGGGATGCTGTCTTTACCGAGGTAGTTATCGATGCGGCGGCGGTAGGTGCGTAGCACTTCTTCTTTGGGACGGCTGAAGAAACCTTCGTTGAACTGGCGCACCAGGTATTCCTTGATGAAATATTGGAGGCCGAAAAAGACCACGCTGTCCATTTCGGGGTTGCGGCTTTTGCGGGGTGTGAGGTTCGAGTACACCAGGCTGGTGCCGGCGGGGTATTGAAATTTGTGACCCACTTTATAACCGTCTTTCAGGAGCAGGGGGAGGACGTTCATGGCAATTCTATGTTTAGATGAAATTTTTGAAGGGGTAATTCTTTGTTGAACCGGTAGAGCTCGGGGTGGCGGTTTTTGAGTCCGCCGCGCTTGGCGCCTGTCGGCACGATATAACGAGCATCGAGGAATTTTCTGCGGAAATTTCTTCTGTCGAGCGGCCGTCCGAGGATGCATTCATAGAGTTCCTGGATTTCGGCGATGGTAAAATCCTGGTCGAGCAGCTCGAAACCGGCGGGGTGGTAGAGTATCTTGGCCTGTAGCCTTTTCAGGGCTGCTTCGATGATCAGCGGGTGATCAAAAGCGGGATCGGGCAGTTGGCCGATGGGAAACCAGCGTACATCGTTGGCCATGGTGCCGGCCGCCGTTCTGTAATGGGCGGGGTTGATCAGGGCATAATAAGCCACGGCGATGACCCGGCCCCGCGGATCGCGGTCGGGCTGGTCGAATGAATAAAGCTGTTCGAGGTAAAGGTCGCTCATGCCGAGTTTGGTATCGAGGATGCGGCGGCAGGTTTGCTGAAAGGTTTCGGTGAACTGGAGAAAGGCGCCGGGGAGGGTCCACCGGCCGGCAAAGGGTTCATCTTTCCGGTTGAGCAGCAATACTTGCAACTGCCCCTGGTCGTAACCAAATACGACCAGGTCGATGGCAATGGCAGGGTTCTGGTATTGATCAAATGGCTTCAACTTAACGTCATTATGACGCAAAGTAAACAATAAGGTTTCAGATTTGCAAGCTTTGTGACAAAAGTTTTCTTTCCCGATCTAAAAACGGGGGAGATTTGTTGTTAAGTTCTCACCCGTCGGGTGCCACCCGTCAGGTGGCACCCGACGGGTGGAATAAAAGTTTTGCATATGGAAAATAGTTTTGCCAACCTGATCAATGGCGACCAGCCGGTGCTGGTTGACTTTTTTGCCGAGTGGTGCGGCCCCTGTAAAATGATGCCGCCGATTTTAAAGGAAGCAAAGGAGAAGCTGGGCGATAGCGCCCGGATCGTGAAAGTGGATGTGGACAAAAATCCCGCCGTGGCGTCGGCCTATGGTATCCAGGGAGTGCCTACGGTGATCCTGTTCCAGAAAGGAGAGGTGAAATGGCGGCAGTCGGGCGTGGTACCGGCTCATGTGCTGGTGAACGCGGTGAAGCAGTTGGGCTAATACTCAATGTAGTGTGATATACGCTCAAAAACTGCCGAACAACCTTCTATGCAACTGGGTTCGATGGGGGACAGGGTCAACTGGTTTCCCGTATCGTCCAATTCAAAAATAAATCGTTGGTAGCTCTTGTCGGTGGGCATGGGTTCGATCTGCAACTTATTGGTATCGATCAGGCTGTAATGACTGGCCCCCGAATAGATCCCCGGAGCGCTGAACGCTCCATCTTCAAAGAAACTCATAGTCTGCGTAGCGGATGCTGCCGGCCGCCATTCTGCCGGTCCGCCGATACTGTAGTATTCTCCCTTATACAGCCAGGTACCGGTTAAAGAGGATTCAATATTTGTTTTCTTTTCGGCTGATTTGTTGCAACTGCCGATGAGCAATAAGATGATGCAAAAACTGGCAAGCTGTTTCATGATTATGTTTTAGCGGCGACAATTTGACAGCAGAATTTTCTTGTTTGTTGCCGCCACCATCAAATATTTAATTCATGTAAATTATTGGCACTAGGCTGTGGTCGGCAATATCAATTATGTTATATAATAAATAAGCTTATAATCGATGCATAGTCTTATTAATCCATTGAATGAATGTGTGTTTATTTAATTTTGGCAACATCGTCTACCTGCTGTTTTTACCATTCCCGGGGGAAATAAAATTTCTTTTGCTTTACTAAATTATTTAGTATTTTGCACCTGTGTCTGTGCTTACTGCTGAAATACGAAAGAAACTGGAACAGGATATCCTGGCGCTGGGTGGCTTCCGGCATACGGTTAAGGAAGGGGTGCGGCGCCCGGACCTGGGACTGATCAACCAGGCCTTTCCGGGGGGCGCCTTTCCCGTGGGAGCGGTGCATGAATTGTTGCCGGAAAGTCCTGAACAGGTGGCGGCCAGCCAGGGTTTCCTGGCTGCCCTGCTCCCGGAATTAGTGGGAACAGAGGGGCTGGTTTGCTGGATATGCGCGCAAAGACAGGTATATCCGCCGGCATTGGCGCAATTCGGTTTGCCTGCCGACCGGGTCATTTTTTTAGAGTTGACCCGACCGGTCGACCGGCTTTGGGCCCTGGAAGAAATGCTCCGATGCGCATCGGTCGCTGCGGTGGTGGCCGATGTGGAAGCAGTGTCTTTTGTGCAGTCCCGGCGCTTCCAACTGGCGGTAGAGGCTTCGGGCGCAACGGGTTTCCTGCTTCGTTCGCCGGCGACCAGGCATACTCCGTTGTCAACGATTGCCTCCTGGCGGATCTTGCCGGTTAAAAGCCGGCTGCCCGGCGGGCTACCCGGAGTGGGTTTTCCCGGCTGGCGGGTGGAGCTTACCAGGATTCGGAATGGCCGGCCCGGTGCCTGGAACCTGTTCTGGGAATCACGTCGTTTCGTTTTCGAGCAAGTGACTGGTGAAGCCGTTCGTTCATATCGACTTAAAAAAGCGGTATAAAATGCAAAAGTCATTTGTTTGTATATGGTTCAGGTATTTTAAAATAGATCGCACGGTAATCCGCCAGCCGGCATTGAAAAGCCAGCCACTGGTATTGATCAGCCCCGTACACGGGAAAATGGTCATCACGGCAGCCAATGCGATAGCACATACACAGGGGATCGACAGGGGTATTTCATTGGCTGATGCCCGGGCCATGATACCCGGATTGCTTTCCCTGAACGACCAGCCGGAGAAGGCCGTCCGCTGGCTCAACGCATTGGGAGGGTATTGTAACCGGTTTAGTCCGTCGGTAAGCCTTTCTGGTACTGACACCCTTTTTATCGATGCTACCGGCTGCTCCCATTTATGGGGCGACGATGCGGGGTATTTATCCGCCATCAGGAGCGCCTTTGACGCCATTGGCTACCAGGTGAGCCTGGCCATGGCTGGTACGCCCGGTGCGGCCTGGGCGCTGACCCGTTATGGAAAAGACAGCACCATTGCGGCTCCGAACCGGCAGATGGATGCCCTCCTGTCGCTGCCGCCCGCGGCCCTGCAACTGGACCCGGAGCTGGTAGCACGGTTCGATAAGCTGGGACTTAAAACGATCTGCCAGTTGTTGCAGATTCCCCGCCCGGCCCTGCTGCGGCGTTTCGGGCAGGCCCTGCTCGACCGGATCGATGCCTGTTCGGGAGAGCGGATGGAAAGCTGGGAGCCGGTATTTCCGCCTGTTGAGTACCAGCAGCGACTGGCCTCGCTGGAGCCCATTATTACCCTGGCCGGGGTGGAAGCCGCCCTGCAAACCTTGTTGGAAAAAATGATGCGGCAACTGAGACAGGAGGGATTGGGTATCAGGCAGGCGGTTTTCACTGGCTTCCGGTCGCGGCAAAAACCGGTGTCCATCCGGGTGGGCACCAGTCAGCCGGTGCAGGACCTCCGGCGGGTCTTCCGGCTTTTTGAAATGAAATTCGACCGGTTGTCGCTGGAACCGGGTATCGAATCCTTCCTGCTGGAAGTACCCCGAACGGAACCGGTGCAGCACCGGCAGGAAAAGATATGGAACGGATCGGCGGTGGCTGACAACGAAGTACTGGCTGAACTGATCGACCGGATCAGCAATAAGTTTGGCGCCAGCCGGATCAGCCGCTTTTTGCCGGCCGAACACCACTGGCCCGAACGGGCTTTTCAAAAAGCGATATCGTTGGTCGAAGAGAAAACCTCCGCATGGCCTGCCGTCGAACGACCTGTTCTTCTTTTGCCGGTACCCGAGAAAGTGGAAGTCAGTGCACCGGTGCCCGATTATCCGCCCCTGCTGTTCCGGCACAAGGGTGTGGTGCATGAGATCGTGAGCGCCGATGGACCTGAACGCATCGAGCAGGAATGGTGGTTGCAGGAAGGCATTGCGCGTGATTATTATATCGTGGAAGACAAAGCGGGGCAGCGTTACTGGCTGTTCCGGTCGGGTCATTACCAACCGGGCAACCGGCCCGATTGGTACCTGCACGGTTATTTCGCTTAATCAGATTCAATCGTCATGTCGTATTGCGAACTGCAGGTCACCAGCAATTTCAGCTTTCTCCGGGGAGCTTCGCATCCCGAAGAGCTGGTGGAAACAGCGGCGGGGCTGGGGTACAGGGCGCTTGCCATCACTGACCGGAACAGCCTGGCGGGTATTGTGCGGGCGCATATGGCTGCGAAAAAAAACGGGTTGCGATTGTTGCCGGCTTGCCGGCTGGACCTGCAAGACGCGCCCTCCGTGCTGGCTTACCCGGTGAACAAAGCAGGGTATGCTCGTTTGTGCGGCTTATTGAGCAAAGGCAACCTGCGTACCGAAAAAGGGTCTTGCCTGCTCTATCGCCGCGACCTGGAAGAAGCGAATGCCGATATCCAGTTTGCCCTGGTGCCACCGGAGCAGTTTGCGGCGGCGTACGATTTTGCCCCAGCTTTTTATGAGGCGGCAACGTATTTCAGGGAACTGCTGGATGATCGTCTTTCGCTGCTGGCGAGTTGTAGCTATGAAGGCCAGGATGCGAAAAGATTGTTTCGCCTGGCAGCACTTTCGCAAAAGACCGGCTCGCCCCTCCTGGCCAGCAACGATGTTTACTATCATGTACCCGAACGAAGACAGTTGCAGGATGTGCTGACCTGTGTACGCGAGAAAACCACCATCCAGCAGGCAGGTTACCTGTTGCATCGCAATGCCGAGCGACATCTCAAGGCAATTGATGAAATGCAACGATTGTTTCAACATTACCCCGCTGCCCTGGCCCGTTCGCTGGAGCTGGAGGAAATCTGCCGGTTTTCGCTCGACAGCCTGGAATATATATATCCCGAAGAGGTCAAACACCCTGACCGTACCGCCCAGCAGGAACTGGTAGAACTCACCTGGATCGGCGCAAAGGAACGGTTCCCTGAAAACATTCCCGGCAAGGTTCGCCAGGCGCTGGAGAAGGAATTGCATTTCGTGGAGGAGAAGAACTATGCTTCTTATTTCCTTACCGTATATGATATTGTACGTTTTGCGCGCTCGCAAAACATTCTTTGCCAGGGGCGTGGTTCGGCTGCCAATTCAAGCATCTGTTATTGTCTCGGTATTACGTCGGTGGATCCCAGCGAATTTGATTTGCTTTTTGAACGCTTTGTTTCTTCCGCCCGCGATGAACCACCCGATATCGATGTAGATTTTGAACACGAGCGGCGCGAAGAAGTGATCCAGTATATCTATAACAAGTACGGACGCGACCGGGCGGCCATCGTGGCGACTGTTACCGAACTGCACCAGAAAGGCGCCATCCGCGATGTGGGTAAGGCCATGGGGTTGTCGATCGACACCATCAACCGGCTATCCGAAAATATGCGGCATCATTCATACGAATGGCTGGAAGAAAAAAAAGCATATGCACAAGAGCGCGCTCCGCAAGATCCCTACCTGTGCAAAGTGCTGGCGCTGACCCGGCAGATGATGGGTTTTCCGCGCCAGCTCGGGCAACATACCGGCGGCTTCGTCATCAGCCAGCACCCGCTCACGGAACTGTGCCCTATCCTGAATGCCCGCATGGAGAACCGTACCTGCATAGAATGGAACAAAGACGATATCGAAGACCTGCGGTTTATGAAAGTGGATGTGCTGGGGCTGGGTATGCTGACCTGTATCCGCAAAGCATTTGAGCTGGCGAAGAAATATTATAACCTCGACTGGACATTGGCGGGTATTCCGCAAAACGAAAAAGAAGT
>JAKPBL010000276.1 GCA_029778965.1 Bacteroidota bacterium | reverse complement strand
GCCGGCGCTATTTTGGTGACCACTAAAAAAGCGAAAGCCGGTACCACAAATGTGTCGTTCAGCACTACCTATGGCTCCAAGCAACTGGTCGACAAAATCAAGCTTGCCGATGGCAACCAGTTTCGCCAACTGATCACGGCTGAAGCCAATAACCGTGTGGCCGACGATCCTTCCGCCACTACCTTGTTGAACTTTGTGAATGATATCGGGCAACCGGGCATGGGCGCTTTTAACGGGAATACCGACTGGATCGATGCGGTAACCCGCAATGCCCGCTTCAGCACTACCAACCTGGCAGTTGACGGCGCCACCGACAGAAACCGGTTTCACATGGGCGTTGGTTATACCTACGACGAAGGCCTCGTGAAACATGTTCGTTATGACCGTTTCTCGATCAACCTGAACGATGAATACAAGATCAATAAAACATTCAAGGTAGGGTTCAACCTGGTAGGTACCAAAGAGCGCCTGCCTTATGCAAGCGACGCCCTTGAACAGGCCCGCCGCACCCTGCCGATCGTGTCTTCGCAGCCGAAGTCGTTCTACACGCAAAATCCCTATGGCGTGGACTCGGGCAATTACAACATCTACTCCAACGTACCCATCATCCAGAACTCGGAAACCAATCCGCTGGCAACGCTTGAAGCCAACTGGAACAAGCTGATCGACGACCGCTACCGTGTAGTAGGAAGCGCGTTTCTGGATATCAATATTACGAAAGACCTGAACTTCCGCAGCACCTGGTATGCCGACATGGGCTGGCGCGATAAACGCCAGTACACACCACTGTACAACCTGTATGACCCCAGCCAGTCGGCCGACCAACAGATCATTCCGAAAAACCAGTTAACCGCGGTTCAGCAGAACATGATCAACACCAAAACTTTCCAGCAAGACTATATCGCCACGTATAAGAAACGATTTGGTGATCATAGCCTTACAGCTACTGTCGGCGCAACTACCTATTACTACAATTTTGAGGAAGTTGCAGGAACCGTCAGCCAGTCGAATGTCGGTGTCAACATTATTCCTGACAACAAGCGCTTCTGGTACCTTAATACCGGCTTCGGCGATAAAAAGAGTATTATCCCCACGAAGCAGAGCGAATACGCTACTGTTTCAGGCCTCGCCCGTGTCTTGTATAATTACAAGAACAAGTATTACCTGAACGGCAGCTATCGCCGCGATGGCGCCAGCCAGATCAACGACGACTACAAGAAGAAATTCCAGGACTTCTGGGCCGTTGGCGCCGCCTGGGAAATCAGCCGCGAAGGATTTATGGATAACCAGGATATATTTGATTTCCTGAAGCTGAAAGCATCACACGGTGTGCTTGGTAACTTTAACCCGCTTGGCAAAGACTACCCCGCCTATCCGAATATTTCCACCAGTGCTTCTGCCGTATTCGGTACTTCACTGGTTCCGGTTTATACGCCTGATTACCTGTACAACAAAAACCTGCACTGGGAAACCGTTCACTCTACCGAAATCGGTATTGAAGCGGCGTTTCTCAACAACCGCCTGACCTTCGAAGCAGATTACTATTACAAGAAAACAAAAGATCTGCTGGTAATGCTTCGCCCTTCGGGCATCCTGCCAACACTGACCAATGCAGGCTCTATCGAGAACAAAGGTTTTGAGTTCACTGCCAATTATACGCATCCGGTTAGCAAAGACCTGACGCTGCTGATTGGTGGCAACCTCACTACGTACAAGAACAAGATCCTGGAAATGGAATACCCGCTGAATACGACCATCTCTTCCAGCGAACAAACCGCCAGCCAGGCAGAAGCCGGCCAGCCTATAGGGTATTTTTATGGCCTGGTGGCTGAGGGCATCTATCAATCATATGCCGACATCCTGAAATCGCCCGTAAGCACTATCAATGGTGGTGGCGCCAAACCGGGTGATATAAAGTACAAAGATTTGAACGGTGATGGTGTGATAGATGAAAAAGACCGGACCAATATAGGCAATCCCACGCCTGATTTCACTTATGGCATTAACCTGGGCGCTAACTACAAACGCTTCTCGCTGGGCATCGACCTGGCCGGCAGCTACGGGGGCGAAATCTATCGCGTATGGGGAACATCCGAGCAGAAGAACTCGTTGTACAATTACCCGGCGTATTATACTGAAGGCTGGACCGGCGCCGGTACCAGCAACTGGGTGCCTATTGTTAACCAGTTCCACCTGATCAACCGTGCGCCCAGCACCTATGGTGTGGAAGACGGCAGCTATTTCCGCGTTCGTAATGTGAACCTGTCTTATACGGTGGGTCGCGTTTCGAAAGTATTCAAAAGCATCAAGATCTACGGCAACGTACAGAACCTGAAAACCTGGAAGCGCAACATGGGCTACTCTCCGGAGTTTGCAGGCACCAAAGAGTCGGCTGCCACGTTCTTCGGTGTTGACTATGGCGCTGCAGGCAGTGCGCTGCCCCGCATTTGGACCATCGGTGTTAACGCGAATTTTTAATCCACTAAACAAACTGTCTCATGACAAAGCGTATATATCACATAAAACTGGCCCTGGCGGCAATGACGGTGGTCATGCTTTCTGCCGGTTGTAAAAAATTTCTCGACCGGGAGCCGTTATCGGCAACGGTCGATGACATTCATGTAGGCGCATTGGAAGGAAAGGTATTGGGCCTTTATGGCGCGATCCGCAATTCAGCCAACGACCCCTACTGCGGCGATGGTTTTGAGAACATTCCCTATCTCGCCATGAACGGCTTCCGCTCAGACGATGCGGAGATCGTGGCCGACCCGGGCGCTTCAGCCTGGAACCAGACCTACGATCGTTTCCAGTACACCAAAGACGACTGGGGCGCGGGGTTGTATTGGGACAAGCACTACGTGTTTGCGGGCCTTTGTAACGACGCCCTCGATGAAGCGGCCAAAAACAATTACGATGATCCGGCCTCCATCATCAATATCGGCGAAGCCAAATTCTTCCGCGCCTATGCTTATTTCGACCTGGTAAGAACCTTCGGTGATGTGCCGAAGATCGACTTCAAGATCAACGATCCCAAAGATGGCCAGGTAGCCAAGAGCCCCGCGGCCGATATCTGGGCAATGATCCAGCAAGACCTTACCGACGCGGTGGCTGTATTGCCGGCGGTATGGGAAAAGAAATACGACGGTCGCCTGACGTCTGGCGCCGCCAAAACTTTCCTTGCCAAAGTACTGCTGTACCAGAAACAATGGGAAAGCTCGCTGGCGCTTTGTAAAGAGGTTATTGCTTCAGATAAGTACGCCCTTCTCAAGCCCTATTACAAGATCTTTAAAACAGAGGGAGAGCTTTCTTCTGAGTCTATTTTCGAGATCCAGGCTTCGAAAGTGGCGGGCGACGGAAACATTTACTGGAGCCGTTTGGGGCAAACTCAAGGCTATCGCGGATCAGGCACCTGGGATCTTGGCTGGGGCTGGAATACACCGACCGACGCGCTGGTAGCTTCTTATGAAGACGGCGACGCCCGTAAGGCGGCAACCATCTTGTATTCGGGACAGTCTGACGGCGGCTCTGAAACGGGCGGTTATGGTAATACCGTTCCCGCTTCAGCAAGCGCCAAATACTGGAATAAGAAAGTCTATAACTCATATAGCGATTATATCGCCGCCGGTATAGGCACACCCAATAACGAAGCACAGAATACCTGGGTGAACCACCGCGTGTTCCGCTATGCCGATGTATTGCTGATGGCTGCCGAAGCAGCCAACGAAATCGGTGGTGCGCAAAACCAGACCGATGCAGTGGGTTGGGTGAATGAAGTGCGCGCGCGAGCCAACCTGGGCGGCGTAACCTTCACCGACCAGGCCAGTTTCAGGAATATCATCAAGCATGAACGCAGGATAGAATTCGCCATGGAATTTGAAAGGTTCTTCGACCTGGTTCGCTGGGGAGATGCGCAAACAGCGCTGCCGGGCTATCAGCCCAAGCACCGTTATTACCCGATCCCCGCATCGGCTATTACGGCCAACCCCAAACTGGTACAAAACCCCGAATGGCCATAACCTTCAAAACGATTATCATGCGAACTCAAATAAAATCATTTGCTGTTCTGGCGCTTTCGGTGATTGCACTGGGAAGCTGCCAGAAGATGAACCACCCCGGATTGGGTGACTATGCGAAAGACGCCAACCCGCCCGGCGGGCCCCTGAAGTTCTATGCCGCGATGGATGGCACCGGCACCGATATGCTTCGCAACGCGGTTGACAGCATACGGGCCTTGTTTCCTTCTCAAAACGGCGGCTCGTCAGTAGATGGGATCAGTGGCAAGGCCATACAGGGCGCCGATAAAACAGCCATCCTGTACCCTTCTGCCAATGATTTCGGCGCCTCTACCAGCTTTACCGTTGCTATGTGGCTGAAGAAGGTTGGCAACAGCCGCGCTGAATTTATCTTCAGCCTGGTCGACGACCGCGATACCTGGGTACACAATTCTCTGTTCCTGATGGAAGAGGCCGGCGATGCCACGTCCACCTCACTGAAGTTTTATGTGCGGGGTCAATGGCTGGCCTGGGAGGGTGATCACAAATTCAATAAACCACTGGCCGACGGCCAATGGCACCACCTCGCCATCAGCTACAACCCGTCAAACTCAAAGCTGACCTGGTATTTCGACGGATCGGCGATCGCCGATGCACCTGCATCGGTCACTGACGTGAAAGATGGCAGCAATGCGCGGGGCCCGATCGACCTGTCGGGTGCAAAAGGGTTGATCGTCGCGGGTAATAACCAGCACGTAGGTGTAACCGGTGCCGGCGACGACTGGATCAAGTCATACACGGGTGCCATCGACCAGTTTCGTCTTTATGGTACTGTGCTGACCGATGCCGAAGTAAAGGCATTGTACGACGGTAAAGAGTAATCAGCAATGACCGCCAGATAGACAAAGGGCTGAACTCTCGGTTCAGCCCTTTTTTCAAAATACGACTGTATGCCGCGCTATATAAAACCGCTTTGGATCTTCATTGCCTTTGCAGGGCTGACCGCCTGTAAGTCTAAAAAGGCTTCCCTGTTTGAAAGCCTGCCCGCAGGGAAAACGGGCATCGACTTTACCAACAAGCCGGTTGAAAACGATCATTTAAATATCTTATACTATCTCTATTATTATAATGGCGGCGGGGTAGCCACCGGTGATATCAACAACGACGGACTTCCTGATATTTACTTCACGGCCAACAGTATGGCAGCCAATAAGCTTTACCTGAACAAGGGGAATTTCCAGTTTGAAGACATCACTGCAAAAGCCGGTGTGGCCGGTACGGCCGACTGGAGCACGGGCGTAACCATGGCTGATGTGAATGGCGACGGCTTTCTCGATATTTATGTGTGTGCCAGCTCGGGTCACCACGGCCTGCAGGGCAGGAACCAGCTTTTTCTTAACAATAAGAACGGCACCTTCACAGAGTCGGCTGCTGCATACGGGCTCGATTTTTCGGGCTTTGGTACGCAGGCCGCTTTCTTCGATTATGACCAGGATGGCGATCTTGATTGTTATCTCCTGAATCATTCGCAGCGCCCGCACGCCAATATTTCCGATACCAGTGCGCGTCGCGTTTACAACGCTGCCTCCGGCAACCGTTTATACAGAAACGATCTCTCCACCACCGGTCGCTTTACCGATGTGTCCGCCGCTGCGGGTATCTACCAGAGTGCGCTCTGCTATGGTCTCGGTATCGCTATTGCCGACCTCAACCACGACGGCTGGGACGATATCTACATCGGCAACGATTTTCACGAAAACGACTATTACTATATTAACAATGGCAACGGTACATTTACCGAGTCGGGTGCGCAACATTTTATGCACTACAGCCGCTTCAGTATGGGCAACGATGTGGCTGATATCGACAATGACGGCCAGCCCGACCTGGTGACCGTAGACATGCTGCCGCCCGATGAAAAAGTGCTGAAAACCTATGGCAGCGATGAGAACGCAGATACGTATGAATATAAGCTCACTCGTCATGGTTACCAGCAGCAGGTATCACGCAACTGCCTGCAACGCAACAACGGGAAAGGCAGCAGCTTCAGCGACCGCGCCCTGCTGAGCAATATGGCGGCCACCGATTGGAGCTGGTCGCCGCTCTTCGCCGATTTTGACAACGACGGCAATAAGGATCTGCTCATTACCAGTGGTATTGTAAAACGACCCGTTGACCTCGACTATATCAAATTCGTTTCTGACCTCGTACTGAAGACAGACGAGCGCGATGCGGGAAAGCTCGATAAAATCGCCATCGATAAAATGCCCGACGGTGCTTCGCATCCATTCCTGTTTCGTGGCGACGGTACGGCAGGATTTAGCGATGTGAGCGAAGAATGGGGAACAGGGGCTTTATCAGGTTATCATAACGGCGCTGCTTATGCCGACCTCGACAACGACGGTGATCTTGATATAGTCATCAATAATTTATTGGCACCGGCAGGCCTGCTGCGAAACAATGCTACACCAAAGAACGCGCTTACGGTGAAATGCAGGGGAGCTGGCGCCAATCCGTTTGGCACCGGCGCCAGGGTTTGGTTGTTTGCAGGTGGTAAAATCCAATACCAGCAACTGCAACCCACCCGCGGCTTTCAGTCTTCTTCCGATCACAGCCTGCATTTCGGATTGGATTCTATTTCTACTGCCGATAGTCTGCTCGTTGTTTGGCCCAATCAGCATTTCCAGGTGCTGAAGCAGATCCCCGCAAAAGGAACCATAACGGTTAACCAGCAGGATGCAGGCGCCGTGTTTGATTACGACCTGCAATTTCCGCCGGCGCCCCCGCTCCTCCAAAACGTTACGGCGCAATGGAGCAGCCCCTGGCGGCACCGCGAGAACAGTTTTGTTGATTATAACAGGCAGTACCTCATTCCGCATGCGTTGTCAACACTGGGGCCGAAGATGGCCGTGGCCGATGTAAACGGCGACGGCCTGGATGATATATATGTATGTGGCGCCGCGGGCCAATGCGGGCAACTGCTGCTGCAACGGGGAAACGGTTTTGTTAGCGGCGACAGCACTGCCTTTAACCGCTATGCAGCGGCAGAAGAAAACGACGCTTTATTTTTCGATGCCAACGGCGACGGTTATCCCGACCTGCTGGTAACCATGGGCGGTAATGAAAGACCAAACGGCGACAGCCTGCTGGCCGATCGCTTGTACCTGAATGATGGCCGGGGTCGCTTTACCGAAGCGACTGGCTTCCTTCCTGCCTTGCTGCGCAACAAGAGCTGCATAGCAGCGGCTGATATCGATAAAGACGGCGACATCGACTTGTTTCTCGGCACCCTGGCCGATGCCACCAAATATGGCATCCGGCAAAGCTCCTTTCTGCTGCTGAACGACGGCAAAGGGCGTTACAGCCAGGCGCCGGACACCGTTATACAGCTCGACAGCATCGGCATGGTGCATGCTGCCTCGTTTGCCGATATGAATAGCGACGGGTGGCCCGACCTGGTGGTAACGGGCGAATGGATGCCGGTTAAAATTTATTATAACAACAATGGCCGTTTTACCGCCAGCGATATTCCCGGCTCTGCCGGCCTGTGGCAAAGTTTGTGGATCAGCGACGCCAATGGCGACGGCAAGCCCGATGTTTTCGGCGGCAACTGGGGATTGAATTCAAAGCTGGCCGCCGGAAAGATACCACCGTTGAAGCTGTACGTGAAAGACTTCGACAACAATGGTTCTACAGAACAGATCATGGCATATACCCTGCCCGATAAAAAAGAATATACCTTCCTGGCTAAAGACGAGCTGGAACGTGCTTTGCCGGTATTGAAGAAAGCCTACCTGCAATACAGCGAGGTGGCAGGTAAGGATGTGCAGTACATGTTCTACGACCTGTTCACCCACTTCAAAGAAGAACGGGCCGATATGCTTGCTTCTGCCTGTTTCATTAACCAGGGAGATAAAACATTTAAAGCGGAGCAACTGCCCGCAGCGCTGCAATTGTCGCCCGTGTTTGCATTCACTACAGGTGTGAACGGTGATATGATTGGCGCCGGAAACTTCTTCGGCGTTATTCCTTATGAAGGGCGGTATGATGCGTTGCTGCCTGCATTTTTTCCCATCTCCGCGCCGGCGGGGCCGATAGCAAACAACAGGCAGTTGCCGCTGGCGGGTGTGGAGATAAGGGATATGAAATGGATACGTACCGGCGGTGGTAAACCGTTGCTGGTGTTGGCCAGCAATAATGGCCCGCTATATTTTTTTCAATAAAAAAACAACGGATATGAGAAAGAAATGGATGCAGGTACTGGTGTTGACGGTAGCAGTTACCGGACTGTATTGTTCCAAAAAAAGCAGCGGTACGGGCACGGGTCCTGAAACGCCGCCCGTTGAAATGCCGCCCGGTACAGTGGAAATGTGGCTTACCAATGGAGACCAGTCGAGCCTGTTGCAGAAGCAGTCGGCGCTGCTGGCTTTTGGCGGCGCGAAAGCCGGCTTCGGCACCATCAACCTCGATTCAGCCATCACCTTCCAGCCGATCGATGGTTTCGGATATACCCTCACCGGCGGCAGTGCGCAACTGATTCATGCCCTGCCAGAGGCAAAGCAAACAGCCTTGTTACAGGAATTGTTTGGCAATGCTGCATCGTCTATTGGTGTCAGCTATATCCGCATTAGTATTGGCGCCTCCGACCTCGATGCCACGGTGTTCAGCTACGACGATCTGCCCGCGGGTGAAACCGATCCCACACTGGCTAAGTTCGATCTGGGTAAAGACAAGGAAGCGCTCATTCCCGTATTGAAGAAAATGCTGGCGATCAATCCTTCCATCAAAATCCTGGGATCGCCCTGGAGCCCGCCGGTATGGATGAAAGACAATAACAGCTCTGTAGGCGGCAGCCTCAAGGCAGCCTATTATGGTGTGTATGCGAATTATTTCGTGAAGTACATCCAGGCTATGAAGGCCGAAGGTATAGTGATCGATGCGGTAACGATCCAGAACGAACCGCAGCACGGCGGCAACAACCCCAGTATGGTGATGTCGGCCGCGCAGCAGGCCAGCTTTATTAAGACAGCACTTGGCCCGGCGTTTCAATCGGCCGGTATTACCACCAAGATCATTGTATGGGACCACAACTGCGACAACCCCGGCTATCCCAAAGAAATACTGGCCGATGCCGATGCCGCCAAATATGTGAATGGCTCGGCTTTCCATTTGTATGCCGGTGATATCAGCGCGCTGTCTGAAGTGCACAATGCCTATCCTGACAAGGCGCTTTACTTTACCGAGCAGTGGACATCATCGGAAGGCCAGTTTGCAGGCGACCTGAAATGGCATGTGAAAAACGTGGTTATCGGCGCCGTACGCAACTGGAGCCGTATTGCGCTGGAGTGGAACCTGGCCAACAACCCTTCTTTCGGCCCACATACCGAAGGTGGCTGTACCCAGTGCAAAGGCGCACTTACTGTTACGACGACCGACTACACGCGCAATGTCAGTTATTATATCATTGCCCATGCCTCCAAATTTGTAACGCCAGGTTCGGTGCGCATCAGCAGTAGCGGCCCCGCGACGCTTCCCAATGTTGCCTTTGTACGACCCGACGGCAAGAAAGTGCTTATTGTATCGAACGACAGCAATGGCGACCTGGGCTTTAACATCGAGTTCAAGGGAAAAGCTGCTTTCTCCCAATTAAAAGCAGGTTCGGTAGCCACCTATACCTGGTAAACGGAAAGCGATGAAAAAAATATTACCGGCCTTCACCTGCTGTTTTTTTGTGGCGATGATTGCCTGTTCAACAAAAGACAAGCCCGCGCCCGATCCTGACCCACCTGCGCTGGTCGGGCTGAAATCGATCAGGCTCAATGGGGCAGATATGGCCGATCGCACATATGGAACAGCGCGTAAGCCCGTGGTGGAAGTACAGTTTACAACGGCCGTGCTGCCGGCATCGGTGACGGGCGCGGTTCAGCTTACGGGCAGCGGCGGCCAGCCTGTAACTGTGAATACCAGCCTGCAGGCAGGTGACGCCGCCTTGCTGATTACCCCTGCCGACGATCTTATGCCGCTTTCCAGTTACAAGCTGGTTATCAGTAATGCCCTGAAATCCGCCGCAGGCGGAAATTTTACCGGTACGGTGAACAAGCAGTTTTTGACCGGCATTGATTCGACCGATAAATTCTCCCTGATCAGCGACGACTCCCTGCTGACCCTGGTGCAGAAAAAAACCTTCAATTATTTCTGGAACAACGCGGCCTCGCTCAATGGTATGGCGCGTGAGAGAAACAGTTCGGGCAATACAGTTACTTCGGGTGGCTCGGGCTTTGGCTTTATGGCTACTGTGGTGGCTGCCGAAAGAGGATTTATTACGCGCGACCAGGCGCTGGCTTCGCTGACGAGCGCTGCCGATTTCCTGCTGAATAAAGCCGGCACTGTCAAAGGTGCTTTCCCGCACTGGCTCGACGGCACCACGGGCGCTATCATTCCTTTCAGCCAGAAAGACAACGGCGCCGATATCGTCGAAACGTCTTATGCCGTCATGGGACTGATCACTGCACGTGAATACTTCAAGGGAGTTACCGCGGCGGAACAGAATTTCCGGCAGAAAGTGAACGCCATCGTTGATCGCGTGGAATGGGATTTCTTTCGCCGCGATGACGGCAATGTGCTGTACTGGCATTATAGCAATAATTACGGCTGGGATATGAACCTCCCCATCCGTGGCTGGAACGAATGCCTTATTACCTATGTGATGGCCGCCTCTTCCACCACGCACGGCATTCCTCCAACAGTATACACCCAGGGGTGGGTGGGTACCGGTTATACCAACGGCAAACAGTATTACGGGTATACCCTGCCGTTAGGACCCGACTATGGCGGCCCGCTTTTCTTTTCGCACTATTCGTTCATGGGCATCGATCCCAATGGCCTTCATGATATCTATGCGAACTATAAAGACCAGGTAGTGGCCCATTCGAACATCAATCGTGCTTATTGCGCCGACAATCCGCTGAAATATTACGGGTACAGTGGTGATTGCTGGGGGCTCACTGCCAGTGATATTCCAGGTGGCTACAGCGCCAGTTCGCCGGTCAATGACCTGGGAGTGATAGCGCCCACGGCCGCGCTTTCTTCTTTTCCCTTTACGCCCGAAAAATCAATGGCGGCGCTGAAGTTCTTTTATTACAAGCTGGGCGACAAGCTATTTACCGAACAGGGCTTCGTCGACGCTTTCAAGCTCCAGGACGCCTGGTTTGCCGACTCCTTCCTGGCCATCGACCAGGGCCCTGTTATCGTTATGATCGAGAATCACCGTACCGGCCTGCTTTGGAAACTGTTTACAAATGCCCCCGAAGTGAAAGCAGGTATGCGTACATTAGGGTTCACGGCGCCGTATCTTTAGTGCAGACGAAGTGGGCGGCAAAGGAAAGTGGTATCCTGTTTAACCCGATCGATAGTATGACACAAACCAAAATATTGCTGGCGGGCGTTGCGCTTTTCTTCACCGCACTGACGAGCTTCCAGGCAACGGCGCAGCGGAAAAAAACAGGCGATGCCGTTTTCTCCGCTGCCGCAAGACCCCGGAATTTATCAGACTCCGCCCTGCTCGACCTGGTGCAGAAGCAAACCTTCCGGTACTTCTGGGATTTTGCGCATCCGGTATCGGGCCTCTCGCGCGAACGCAGCAACAGCAGCTTTGACTACGGCCCCGAAGTGGTAACCACCGGCGGCACCGGCTTTGGTGTTATGGCGGTGATCGTTGCCGCCGAACGTAAATGGATTGCGCGCGACAGCGCTGCCCGCTTCCTGCTCAAAATGGTGAAGTTTCTCTCGAAGGCTGACAGCTATCACGGCGCTTTCCCCCACTGGCTCAACGGCGCCACCGGCAAAACCATTCCCTTCAGCCGCAAAGACGATGGCGCCGACCTGGTGGAAACTTCTTTTCTCTTCCAGGGATTGCTGTGTGCACAGCAGTACTTCAACGGTGATGACCCCGTTGAACGGTCCCTGCGCGGACGCATCGGCTGGCTCTGGAACGAGATCGAATGGAACTGGTTCACCCACGACCAGGAAGTGCTGTACTGGCACTGGAGCCCGAACAATGGCTGGGCCATGAACTTTCCCGTGCGCGGCTTCAACGAATGCCTGATCATGTATGTGCTCGCTGCGGCTGCAGGTGACCGTTATGGCGTGTCGCCCGCCGTATATCATCGTGGCTGGGCGCAGAGCGATTTTTTTAAGAACGGCAAAGAATTTTACGGGATCAAATTACCGCTGGGCTTCGATTACGGCGGACCACTTTTCTTTTCGCATTACTCATTCCTCGGCCTGGACCCGCGCGGTCTCAAAGACCAGTATGCCGATTACTGGGAGCAGAACCGGAATCATACCCTGATCAACCGGGAACATTGCGTGCGCAACCCCGGCGGCTTCAAAGGATATGGCGCCCATTGCTGGGGGCTTACCGCCAGCGATACCTACAACGGGTACGATGCGCATTCTCCCACCAACGACCACGGCACCATTACGCCCACTGCGGCACTCAGCGCCTTTCCCTATACCCCCGAATACTCGATGCAGGCCCTGCGTCATTTCTACGACGACCTCGGCGACAGGATCTGGAGCGAATACGGTTTCGTCGATGCGTTCAATGAAACGCAGAACTGGTACGCCGGCAGCCACCTCGCCATCGACCAAGGCCCCATCATCGTGATGATCGAGAACTACCGCAGCGGCCTGCTCTGGAAACTCTTTATGCAAAACCCCGACGTGCAGCGCGGCCTGCAACGCCTGGGCTTCACCACCCGTCGGGTGCCACCCGACGGGTACGACCCGACGGGTAAATAAAAAACACCAGGAATATGAAATACGATGCCATTGTCATTGGAAGCGGGATCAGCGGCGGATGGGCCGCTAAAGAGCTATGCGATAAGGGGTTGAAGACCCTGGTGCTCGAACGGGGCCGCAACGTGGAGCACATCAAAGACTATCCCGGCTATGCCCGCGACCCGTGGGAACTGCCGCACCGCGGGCAGCCCACCTGGCAAACCCGCCATGCCAATCCGCTGATCAGCCGCGCGGCCGATTATGGCGAAGACTCCCAGCACTTCTTCGTAAAAGACGACGATCATCCGTATGTACAGGAAAAACCGTTCGACTGGATAAGAGGGTACCAGGTAGGCGGCAAATCGCTGATCTGGGGACGAAGCTGCCAGCGCTGGAGTGATTTCGAATTTGAAGCACCCAAAAGACACGGCTTTGCCGTTGATTGGCCCATCCGGTACAAAGACATCGCGCCCTGGTACAGCCACGCCGAATTGTTTACCGGCATTACCGGCACCAAAGAGAATATTCCCGCTATGCCCGACGGCGAATTTCAACCCGGCTACGAGTTCAACTGCGTGGAGCAACACCTGAAAGAAGTGCTGCAAAAAGAATTCGGACGCTATTATATACCCGGCCGCTGGGCACACCTGACCGAGCCTACCAAAGACCAGAACAGCACCGGGCGTGGGCAATGCCAGAACCGGAACCTCTGCCGGCGGGGATGCCCCTATGGCGCTTATTTCAGCTCTAACAGTTCTACTTTGCCCTGGGCCAAACGCACGGGCAACCTCACCGTCAGACCCTTTTCGGTAGTAGAGTCGATCCTCTTCGACGAAAAAACCGGCAAGGCCCGTGGCGTTCGGGTGATCGACACCGTTAGCAAGCAGCCGGTCGAATTCGAGGCCCGCATCATATTCGTGAACGCTTCTGCGCTCAACAGCAACCTGATCCTGCTCAATTCCAAATCGAACCGCTTTCCCAACGGCCTCGGCAACGACAATGGCCTGCTTGGCAAATACATCTGTTTTCACAATTATCGTGGCAGCATGTGGGGCGTTATGCCGGGGTTTGAAGATGGCTATTACAAGGTGCGGAAGCCCCTTGACTGCGTGATCCCCAATTTCCGTAACCTCGGCAGGCAGGAAACCGATTTTCTCGGTGGATATGTGATCTTCAGCGGCGCCTATCGCGGCAAACCAGATCCCGATCAAACGGAGATCGGCACAGCATTGAAAGCGCAGCAGCAGGAACCCGGTCCGTGGACCGTTTATATGTACATGCAGGGTGAAACCATTCCCAAAGAACACAACCGCGTTTACCTGCATCCCGATAAAAAAGACCAGTGGGGCATTCCGCTGCTGGTTACCGATGTGGGATACGACGACAACGACGATAAAATGGTAAAAGATTTCCTGGAACAGGGGCAGATCATGCTTGAAAAAGCCGGCGTGAAAGATGTTCACACCCAAGATACCCACCAGGCGCCGGGGCTTGATATCCATGAAATGGGCGGTGTTCGCATGGGGCATGATCCCAAAACATCGCTGCTCAATGCCTTCAACCAGTTGCACCACTGTAAAAACGTATTCGTTACCGACGGCGCCTGCATGACGAGCACCGGCAACCAAAGTCCCTCGATCCTTTACATGGCCCTCACCGCCCGTGCCGTTGACCATGCCGTTACCGAAATGAAAAAGGGAAACCTATGATCGCCGCCATTCGCCTGTCCAAAGCCGTGGTATTAAACATATTCGTTTTAATCGCCTGCTGCTCTACCCTCCGCGCGCAATCGACCCCCCCTGCGACCCAACTTCAAACCGCCAAAACCTATTGCAATCCGATTAACCTCGACTACGGCTACTGTCCCATTCCCAACTTCAGCACCTGGGGTAAGCACCGCGCTACGGCCGATCCCGTTATCGTCAATTTCAAGGGCGATTATTTTTTATTCAGCACCAACCAGTGGGGCTACTGGTGGAGCCCCGATCTTTCCACCTGGAATTTCGTGCCGCGTAAATTCCTGAAACCGTATCACCACGTATATGATGAGCTTTGTGCACCGGCGGTCGGTATCATCGGCGATACCATGATTGTATTCGGCTCTACCTACAGCCGCAATTTTCCCATCTGGATGAGCACGAACCCGAAAACAGATGATTGGAAAGAAGCCATCGACTCGCTTGAGATCGGCGGCTGGGATCCCGCGTTCTTTACCGACGATGACGGCAAGCTCTATATGTACAACGGCAGCTCGAATGTGTACCCGCTGTATGGCGTGGAGCTCGACCGCAAAACATTCCAGCCCAAAGGTGCGCGTAAGGAAATGTATTTTCTGGAACAATGGCGTTATGGCTGGCAGCGCTTCGGCGAGTACATGGACAATACCTTTCTCGAACCCTTTATCGAAGGCGCGTGGGTGACCAAACACAACGGGAAATACTACCTGCAATACGGGGCGCCCGGTACCGAAATGAGCGGCTATGCCGATGGGGTGGTGGTGGGCGAAACGCCGCTCGGTCCTTTCCAGGCGCAGTCTGACCCGCTGAGCTTTAAGCCGGGGGGCTTCATTCGGGGCGCAGGTCATGGCGCCACCTTCCAGGACAACTGGAAAAACTACTGGCATGTCAGCACCATGAACATCACCGTGAAAAATACATTCGAAAGAAGAAACGGCATGTGGCCTGCGGGCTTCGATAAAGATGGCGTAATGTTCTGCAATACCGCCTTTGGCGACTACCCGCACTACCTGCCCAATGGCGAAGCCGATCACCTGCAAAGCCGCTTTACCGGCTGGATGCTGCTCAATTATCAAAAACCGGTCACCGTTTCTTCCACCTATGGCGAGCACCATGCGAACAATGCTGTTGATGAATCGGTCAAAACATGGTGGAGCGCTAAAACAGGCAATAAAGGCGAATGGATACAATCAGACCTGGGCGATATCAGCACCGTTCATGCCATCCAAATCAACTATGCCGACCAGGATGCCGAATTTATGGGCAAGCAAACCGGCATCTTTCACCAGTACCGGCTCTGGGCTTCGGCAGACGGAAAAAAATGGACGCTCATTACCGATAAAAGCAACAACAAAACAGACGTGCCGCACGACTATGTGAGCTTCGACCAGCCGGTGAAAGCGCGTTATATAAAGCTGGAGAATATTCACATGCCCACGGGAAAATTCGCTGTTAGCGGCCTGCGCGTGTTCGGAAAAGGGAATGGCGTTCCCCCCCGTGGCGTACAGGAATTCATCGTGCTGCGCACCGAACGCGATAAACGCAGCGCCATGATCAAATGGCAGCCCGACGACCAGGCCTATGCGTATAATATTTATTATGGTACCGCCCCCGACAAACTGTACAACTGTATCATGGTGCACGACGCCAATGAATATTATTTCAAAGGTATGGACAGCCAAAAGACCTATGACTATACCATAGAATCGATCAATGAAAACGGCATTTCTCTCCGATATAAAACACTTACAATTGAATAAGATGAAACGATTTGTCCTGCTGCTGGCACTGGGCCTTACCAGCCTCGCCGGCCTGTACGCCCAGCACCCGCCTTTTTACGATGATATACAGTCGTTCAAACAACGCGACCGCGAAAGGGCGCCGCAGCAGGGCGGCATACTTGTCATCGGCAGCTCTTCGTTCACGTATTGGTCGGATGTGCGCGACTGGTTTCCCGGGTATGAAATTACCAACCGCGCCTTCGGCGGATCGCAGCTCACCGACCTGATCCGTTATGCCAATGAGCTGATCGACCCCTATCAGCCGCGGCAGGTAGTGATCTATTGCGGGGAGAATGATGTTGCCGCAGCAGATACCCTGCAGGTAAAAACAGTGGTGAATCGCTTTCAGACCCTGTTTGGCATTCTTCGCCAAAAGCTGCCGCAGGCACAGATCAGCTTTGTATCGATGAAGCCCAGCCCCAGCCGCCGGAAATACTGGCCGAAGATGATCGCCGCCAACAAGGCCATCGGCGCTTTCCTGAAAACCCGGCCGAACACCGCTTTCGTGGATGTCTATCCCCTGATGTTCAACGGAAAGGCACAACCGAAGCCGGAAATCTTTAAAGCCGATTCCCTGCACATGAACGAGCAGGGATACGCCATCTGGCAGAAAGCCATTGAACCGGTGCTGGTGAAATCAGACAGAAAGCGGTTCGTTGATGCGTTGCTGCAAAAGATG
>JAKPBL010000249.1 GCA_029778965.1 Bacteroidota bacterium | reverse complement strand
CCAGCCAGATCCTGTTTTTGAACCAGCGGATCCGGCGCACACTGTTCAGCGGGTGCTCGCCTACCAGCCTTTGCAAGCGGCGCTGCTTTATTTCTGTAACGCCGCCTTCGTGCGCAGCATAAAGTTTCCCTGAAATGATACACAGGTCGTTGATATTATAATTTAATTCCGGCGCCACGAGATGATGGTACTTGTGCCGGCTGAAAGAATACACGTACAGCCCATTGCTGGTGGCAATGTAAAGCGAATCCCCCAGTTTCAGGAAGCGGTTCACCTGGATGCGGTAATCGGGAAACGAGATCAGGGTATCCATGACCTTCGACCCGTCGCCATTGGCCAATAAAATATCCGCCTGCGCATCTGCCAATATACTTTGCCGCTCACTCAGAGGATAAAATTCGCGGGCCACCACCGGCTTGAATTTGTAAGCACTGCGGGCATCAAGGAAAATGGAAGGCGAAAGATTGAATGTACTGTTCTTGGAATAATAAAGCACCCCATCATATTCAGCGATGTTGTTAACAGGGTCAGGAATGACATCCGGCTTAGACAGCACACGACTTTGCCCGTTGGCCAGGTTCACCGCATAGCAGCCGTTGCTGGTGCCGGCTACAAGGAGGCTGCCCTTCAAGTGAACCTGGCCGACACTTAGTCTTCCCTTATCGAAAGTAAAACCCAGGGCGCTGAAAAATGAGTTTTGAAGGTAATAAGCCCCTTCGCTGTAGGTACCCAGCCACAAATTTTGTCGTCGATCCATGTACATGCAGTTGATCAGCGACGATTGCAACCCTAAAATATCAAATACATCGTAGGTGGTATGGTCCTGGTAAAGGTACAGCCTGTCGTCGGGGTATGAAGTGAACCAGATCCGGCCATACTGGTCTGCCAATAGCCGGTCCACACTTTTCTCGCCGCCGAGCTGAAAGGTAAAGCTCTTGGTTTTGTACGCCGGCACAATCTCTTCCTTTACTTTCCCGGCGGAAACCACAAGGATCCGGTCCGTAGTCCCCAGCAACAATTGCCCGTTCGCGGCCTGTGTCATGGAATGCACAGGCCGGTTGCCCGCTACAGGGAGTTTTACAGCCACCGCGCCCTTCATTTCATAAAGTCCGTCGCTACGGCCTACCAGCACGTGGCCGTCGCTGGTGCGCAGCATACACAACGCCCGATTGAATTTTTCGCCGGCTGCAAGCGCATCTGGAACCTGGCGGCCCGTTTGCAGGTCAACTGTCAGGAGCCGTATGCCGGCACTCAGCAAATAAGCGTGGCTGCCGGCGATCAGCACCTGGTCGGCCATGTTGTTGAGTTGAAGATGCGGACGACGCACGAAGCGCCTGCTTCCGGGAGCGTAGCTCGCTATACCTTCGCCGCGAATGGATAAAAGCAGGTCGTTGTTATCGCCGACGGTTGAATAGAGCAGGGCATTCGTTTTCAAACTATCAATATCCAGTAATCTGAAGTTATAGCCATCGTACGTGTAGATCCCGTTCTGAGTGGTAAAGTACATCAGGTCGTCAGGCCCCTGGGCGATGTTAAAGATGTTGGCGTTGTTCAGACCTTCCTCGCTGCCCAGCTTTTGAAAGTTAAATACGGGATGTTGGGCTTGTATTGCAAGGGCGGTAAGCAAGAGCCAGCAGATCGCCAACCGGCGGAAAATTTGGTCGACAGGGGGAAATAAACTATCAGGAATGTTCGCGTATGTTCGCACAAAAACGAGGCTTGATATAAAAATACAAAAAGCCCGCAAACGGGCTTCTGTTTCAGATAAAATTCCGGTTATTTAGGCGATACCGACTT
>JAKPBL010000246.1 GCA_029778965.1 Bacteroidota bacterium | reverse complement strand
TCCAGCAATAAGCCGGCCGGTACATCGAGGGGCCCCACCAGCCGCCGGACCACCAGTTCCACGGGCGGTAGCCCCAACCGTAATTGAACCAGCCGGCGCTGTAGTTGAAACCGATCGACCATCCCCACCAGGGGTTGTACTGCATGTTGAAACCCCAGGTATATGGGCGCGGAAAATAATAAGCACCCCACCACGGCCGGTAATACCAGCCTGTTCCGTACACAACGGTTGGTCCGTAGATAAAGGTGTTGAGGTAACCGGGCGTATATCCTACATATACATAATCGGGCGTGTAATCGTACACGTACACGTATTTAACGTTGTACACGGGACTGTTCGGCGGTATAAGATCCACTTCGTCGGGACGCACGGTACTAACAGCCCAGGGGCCGGCAGGATTGCCCGATTGAAACCACACGCCGTTCTCTACGAGAAAGAAACTGTTCCTGTATTTGATAACGGTAGATGAACTGTTGATGGCATAGGCCATTTTGGTACCATTGATCTTTTGAAATTCGGGCGTGCCGTCGTAGGTGACCTGGTTGGGTTGGGCATCTCTTTCCACCCGTGCCGTTTGCGGCAATTGCGCATCCATGATGGCATTTTCGGCAGCGGGCGTTCCGGCTACACTGGCCAGCACGTTGTCTTTGGCCGAACCAGCCGGGATCTTTGCAAAATCGGCCGGCAGCTTATCGGCGGCGGTATAATTCCAGGTGCCTGACAAAGAAGAAGACTTATACCACCGCCCCGATACCAGCACAAAATATTGCTGCGAGGCGATGTCCATGAAAATATCGTTGGGCGAATTTTCGACATACAGCAAATTGGTATTGTCAATGGGCCGGAAACTGGCCTCGCCATTAGACTGGATAAGTTCGGCGGGCTCATAGCTAACCAGCACTTCGCTGACAGGCTGGTTGCTATCGTCAAATTCGGAAGCGTAGTCGTTGCTTTTGTTATCGTCTTTTTTGTCGTCGTTCTTTTCCAGGCTGGCCGCCACTTTGCCGAGCGCTGCCGGAGGGTTATTGTCCAATGAATAGGGTCCGCCTACAGCACGCGCTGCGTACCAGCGCTTGCCGCCATAGAGATAGAACTGCGATGACCCGTACCGGACAATGGTATTGGGCGAGTTGACTACGGCATCCATGCCCCAATCGTTGTTCCGCTTGAAACTGGGCTCGCCATCGATCATCACGAGCATCGAGGGCTTATTGCGGTAATACAATTTCGGTGGCTTGTTGTCGAAATCGGCGTCGATCTGTTTCTTCTGCTCATTGAGCGACAAAGCCGACTGGATAGAAGCTGTTTTCACGGTTGCATTGGCGCCGGGAAGGGCCGATTCAATAAAGGACTGAATCTGGCGCGTATTGCTTTCGTCGACCTCGGCCGGAAAGCGCATTCCTGTTACCGACAACGATGCCAGCAACTGGCTGCCGCCGCTTGTCTGGGTGCGGGCGACCGCCCACATATTGCCGAACACCGGCATGTCGCTGTCTTTCCGCTGCAGCGCCACGGCGCTTTGAAACTGCAATTGGCTGTTTTCAAATTTTTCTGGCTTGGGCTCATATATTTTGACCTGGTCACCATTGTCCATCGTCAGCTTTACCGGCCACGACTGGGCAAAACCGGTAGAAAAACCGGCTACCAGCAGCAACAGGGAGGAGATAATTCGGGCGTACATGGCTGTGCGTTTAGTTGATTGAATATACATCTGCTTATTGGACTGTTTAGCCAGCTATAAGTTAAATGACTACCAGGGCTTTAACGATTTGTTTGCATTTCCAGCGCGGCCTTTTTCATGCCAGCGGCCTGGTCGTGCCCCAGGTAACGTTCAATCCAGCCGTGGATCAGATAGATCAGGGGTGTACATAGTACGGCTATCGTGAATTTATACACATAACTTACCAGTACAATGGCCGTTACCCGGGGAAAAGAGAACCCGAGGGAAAAATACAGGTAAATATACGAAACCACCACGGTATCAATAAGTTGGGAAAACAATGTAGAGACGGTGGAGCGCATCCAGATCTTGCCTTCGCCCGTAATCCGTTTAATTTGCCGGAAGATGCCGGCATCGGTAAGCTGTCCGATCAGAAACGCCGTGAGGGAGGCAAAAATGATGCTCATCCCCTGCCCCGCCACCTGGGTAAACGCCGCTTGCATATCGGGTACGCCATGGGCGGACTGCGAGGTTCTCCACCACTCGGCCGGCGCCGTATGAATAGCCAGGTAAAAAACGAGAAACACGAAAGCGATCAGGGCAGCGGTCATGACCGACAAAAAGCGAACGCCTTTGACGCCGTAGTATTCATTGATGGTATCTGTCATGATGAAAACCACGGGCCAGGGCAGGATGCCTACGGTAAGGTCAAACGAGAGTCCCGATTCGCCCAGCAGGGTAAAGCTGGCCTTGGACAGCCCCAGGCTTTCTTCCAGTGAAAATATCTTAACCCCGATTACTTCGGCGAGAATGGCATTGGTAATGAAAAAACCTGCCAGCAGAATATAGAGCCGGGTTGGTTTATCCCGGATGATATTATGAATCATGGGTATTGCCTAAAGATAACCAGCCGGTAAAGAAGATCAAAATGATTTGGACAAGCAGGAAAGAAAAATTGACTATGACCAGCCATTTCCCCGTTACACCGCCTTTTTTACGGATCAGCCAGGCAGCCTGCAGGCTGGTCAGCAGGTTAAAAAGCGGCGAGAGTATGAGCCCGCCGGTGATAATCACCGATGCCCACAAGCTTCCCTGACCCACCGGGTAAAAGCGCATTAGCATGGCTGTTAGAAAGGCCAGGTTCATAAAAAAGGTCGCCTTTTGAAAAACAGAAACTTGCATAAGGCCGTAA
>JAKPBL010000237.1 GCA_029778965.1 Bacteroidota bacterium | reverse complement strand
GTATGACCATTTCCGTTAGGGGATATTGCGCGTGCATGCTGTCGAGGTAAGAGCGCAGCGAAGGGTGCTGCTGCTTAAACTGCTCGCTGCCCGGTGTAAGAGACACTATGCGGTCGAGCCGGAAATCACGGTAGTCGCTCCGCATGCGGCACCAGGCCACCAGGTGCCAGTAGCCTTCGAGGTAGAAAATGCCCATCGGCTCTACCGAACGCTCCGTTTTTTCTTCGTTGTAGCCTGCCTTATATACAAGCTTCAGCAGTCGCCGGCCGGCGATGGATTCGAGGATGTGCTGCTGGATATTCTTATCGATGTTGGCGCGGGCACTGCGGGCGGTTTTCAGCACCTCGATGTGGTCATCGATGTTTTCCAGCAGATCTTTCTCGGCGCTTCGCAGCACGGCGCGCACCTTATACATGGCTGACCGGTAGTGCCCGCTGTTGCCGGCATCGGTCAGCCTTGCCACCAGCTTTTCGGCGGTCAGGAAAGCCATCGCTTCTTCGCGCGTGAACATCACCGGTGGCAGCCGGTATCCTTCCATCAGTGAATAGCCCACGCCCGCTTCGCCGATCACGGGCACGCCCGATTCTTCCAGCGCTTTGACATCGCGGTAAACGGTACGCAGGCTGATGCCGAACCGGTCGGCAATGTCCTGCGCTTTTACCAGGCGCCGTCCCTGGAGTTGGATAAGAATAGCGGTAAGCCGGTCGATCCGGTTCATCGTGTGAATTTATTGCAAAAAAGAGAGGATATATCCTTGTATTTCTTTCCGCTGCTTTTTGGTGGCTTTGTCGTCCATATCGTTGTGAATGGTATGGGGCAGCTTTATAACAACGATATTATTTGCTTTCGCTTCTGCTTCGGAGGGCAGCACCCCTTCGTCGGCAGGCTGGTCGCTCGAACGCAGGGTAAACACACGCGGATTTATCGTTCTGGGCAAAGGCATCCGGCGGTTATCGAGGGTAATGATCCGGCTGACGATGCCCGGGTATTTTTGCGGGAACAGCGCGGTCATATCGCCCCCGTTCGAATGGCCGATCAGGGTGATGTGATCAAAATCAAGACCGGGGTTTTTCTTTTTCAGCTCGTTGATGACAAACAGGATATTGTCGGCGCCACGCTCCCAGAAGGGTCGCCGTACGATTTGCGGAATACCTGCTGAAGGAATAAGGCTGTCTGACGGCAACTCGTGCTGTATGCTAACCACATAAAAACCTTTAGTGGCTAAAAATCCGGTCAGGTACGAATACAACAGGTAGTCGCCGCCCCGGTTTTGCCCGTAGCCGTGACTGAAAATAACAATGGGTGCGTGCGGTGCAGATGGCTGGTACAACGCTACCGGTACCTGCCTGTTCCGGGCAGCATCAAACCAACCAAGTGTGTCCAGCCTGAAAGCGCCGGCACGTCGTTGCGCGCAGCAGGTTGTTGCACCGAGAAACAGCAACAAGCCCGCAAAAAGTTTTATACACCGGTTAAAGCGCATATACCTGTTTGAATAGTTTTTCGGCCATGGCCGTGGTAACAGGCCCCGGCTGGCCATTGCCAATGGGCTTACCGTCTACCTCCACTACCGGTCTGATCATTTTAGTGGTGCTGGTAACGAATGCTTCTTTCGCTTCGAATACGGCAGACAGCGGGAAGTCTTTTTCCACTACCCTGTACCCTTCGAGCATTCCGTCCAGCAGCTTCTTCCGGGTTATACCGGCCAGTATATTCGATGCAGGCGTTTGTACCTCACCGTTAGCGGTAACAATAAAGAAATTGGCGCGGGGGCATTCGGTCACCTGATCGCCGTTGTGGTACAGCACGTCGTCAGCGCCGGCTTTTTTTATGGCAGGCTGCAGCCAGATCGCGCGCAGGTAATCAATGCTTTTCACCGCCGGCATTTGCCGCTGGTGCCGGTCGGTGATCAGCTTCATGCCGCTGCCCATCGACCGCTCCAGTTGCAGCTCCGTTGAATTAATGATGAGCACCGGCCTCGCCAGCGAATAGCCATCGGGAGAGGCGCCACCGGTAAGCGTAAGCTTTATACCTGCGTCTTCCAGTGTGTTTCGGCGGGCCATCTCATAAATCACTTCCGTCAGCACGTCGTTTTCAATACCGGGGTCGAGGTGCATCGCCGCCGCCGAACGATAAAACCGGTCGAGGTGATCTTCCAGGAATACAGGCTTACCGTTGATGAGCTTGAAAAAATCAAAAATGCCGTAACCCCGCTGAATCGAGAGGTCGGTAAGGGGCAGGCTTGCCCCCGTGGCGGGCAGCCATTCGCCGTTGATCCATACTACTGATGTCATAACTTATCGTCGGGGTTGTAATAGTTTGGCAACAAGGCCTGTCCACCCGGTCTGGTGCGAAGCGCCCACACCGCGGCCATTGTCGCCGTGAAAATATTCATAAAACAAAATATAATCCCTGAAATGTGGCGTCATATTGAGTATATCGTATTGACCATAGAGTGGTCGCTTTCCGTCGGCGCCCGGCCGGAAAATGGCCAGCAGGCGGTTGGAAATCTCGGCGGCTACTTCGCCGATGGTGCACCTGTTACCGCTGCCCGTGGGAAATTCCACGGTAAGCGATTCGCCATAGTAATAATGATAGCGCTGCAGCGATTCGATCAGCAGGTAGTTCAACGGAAACCAGATAGGGCCGCGCCAGTTGGAGTTGCCGCCGAACATGCTTGAATCAGACTCTGCGGGCAGGTATTGCACGCCAAAGCGGTTGCCGTCAACATCGATGCTGAAGGGCTGCGCCTCGTGGAATTTGCTCAGGGCGCGGATACCGTAGTCGCTCAGAAATTCCGTTTCGTCGAGCACGCGCTGCAATACGGCGGTCAGCTTGTCTGCGCGGATAAGCGACAGCAGGTGCTTGTCGCCGTTGAGCAGATCGCCCCATTCGGCCACCGAACTGGCATAGACCGATTTATTTTTCAGGAACCATTCCAGCCGTTGCACAAACTCGGGTATCTGCTCGTACAGGCTGTGATCGATCACTTCCACCGCAAACAGGGGTATCAGTCCTACCATCGATCGCACACGCAGCCGCATTTCGCTGCCGTCGGGCTTTTTCAATACATCGTAAAAGAACTGATCCTGCTCATCCCACAAACCGATGTCTTTATCGCCGATCAGGTTCATGGCGCGGGTGATATAAACGAAATGCTCAAAGAATTTGGTCGCCATATTGGCGTACACGTGGTTGTGCGTAGCCAGCTCGAGCGAAATGCGCAGCAGGTTGAGGCAGTACATGGCCATCCAGCTCGTGCCGTCGCTCTGCTCCAGGTGGCCGCCGCCGGGCAGCGGCGCGCTTCGGTCGAAGACACCGATATTATCGAGACCAAGAAAGCCGCCCTGGAAGATATTATTGCCGTCGTCGTCTTTCCGGTTCACCCACCAGGTAAAATTCAGCAGCAGCTTGTGGTACACGGCTTCGAGAAAAGCCAGGTCGCCTTTACCAGCATTGCGCTGCTTGTCTATTTCATATACCCGCCAGGTAGCCCAGGCATGCACCGGCGGGTTCACATCGCCGAGGTACCATTCATAGGCGGGCAACTGACCGTTGGGATGCATATACCATTCTTTGGTCAGCAGCGACAACTGGCCCTTGGCGAAACCCGCATCGAGATAAGCCAGCGGAATGCAGTGAAAGGCCAGGTCCCACGCCGCATACCAGGGATATTCCCATTTATCGGGCATGGATATGATGTCGGCATTGTTCAGGTGCGCCCAATCGTGGTTGCGCCCGCGCCGCCGGTTTTCCGGCGCTTTTTTTAGCGGATCGCCGGCCAGCCATTGCTCTACGTTATAGTAGTAGAATTGCTTGCTCCATAACATGCCGGCATAGGCCTGCCGCTGGATCAGCCGGTCGTCGGCGTTGTCAACGCCTTGTTGCAGGTCGTTGTAAAACACTTCGTTCTCTACCTCGCGCTCATAAAAAACAGCATCGTAATCGTGAAAAGGGAAATCGTGCGCTTCTTTCGACAGGCGCATCTTCAGGGTAATGGTTTCGCCGGGATTCACCACGAGGTCGTAATGCACGGCGGCCTTGGTACCTGTATTCCGGCGATTGATGGCGCCCCTGCGGCGGTTCACGATGTAATCGTTGATGCCGTCTTTGGCAAAAACCGGCAATCCTTTTTTACCGAAGAACCGCCGCTGGTTGGTGTCGTTGTCGCAGAACAGCAGGTTGCCATCGCCTTCGCTGTAAAAAAAATAATCGCCCATTTTCTGGTGACGGATGCTGATGGTGGTTTTACCGGCGGCCGACATCTCGGGACGGTAATCGTCATTGCCCCAGGCCCAGGTATTCCTGAACCAAAGGGTCGGCAATACGCTGATGGCCGCTTTTTCGGGGCCCCGGTTCACGACCGACACCTTGATCAGCAGGTCGTCGGGGTTTGCTTTCGCGTATTCAATGAAAATATCGAAATAACGGTGCTCATCGAAAATACCGGTATCGGTCAGCTCATATTCGGGCTCCAGACGGCTGCGCCGGTCGTTTTCGACGTATAATTGTTCATAGGGAAAAGCCGCCTGGGGATACTTGTACAGCATCTTCATATAGGCATGGGCGGGAGAACTGTCGAGATAATAATAAAGCTCTTTCACGTCTTCGCCGTGGTTTCCCCGCGGACCGGTAAGGCCGAAAAACCGCTCTTTCAGGATGGGATCTTTCTTGTTCCAGAAGGCCAGTGCAAAACAAAGCAATTGATTTTCATCGCAAATGCCGCCGATCCCGTCTTCTCCCCAGCGATAAGCATAGCTGCGTGCCATGTCGTAGGTAACGGCTTCCCAGGTATTGGTGTTTTCACTATAATCTTCCCGGACAGTGCCCCATTGCCGGTCGGAAACATACGGTCCCCATTTTTTCCATACCGGATCGATGAGTCTTTGCTGTTCCTGGTTCATGCGCGCAAAGATACGTAAGGATGATTTTTATATTCAATAATTCACTAACTTAAGGGGGTAACCAAAGCTTGAATATGAAAACAGTTGCTGAAATCCTCGCTGTAAAGCACCGTGATGTTATCGGTGTAACGCCGTCCACTACCGTACTGGACGCATTGAAACTGATGGCCGATAACAATATCGGGTCGTTGCTGGTAATCGAGTCGGGCGAGTACCGCGGTCTGATGACCGAGCGTGATTATGCGCGGAAAGTGATCCTTGTCGGTAAGGCGTCGGTCGATACAAAAGTAGGTGATATCATGTCGACTGATCTGCCGCAAATTGCGCCCGAAACCTCGGTGGAAGTGTGCATGCAGCTAATGTCGTCGCGCAATATCCGGTACCTGCCTGTATTTGCCGATGGGCGCCTGCACGGCATAGTATCGGTGAATGACGTCATCAAAGCGGTGATCGATCACCAGGCGGAAACCATTTCCCACCTGAGTTCGTATATACATTCCTGATCAGGATTCAGGCCCTGCAGGTTTTTCTTTTACCACCACGAGGTCTTTCAGATCAACCTGCATGGGCAGCAATCCTATTTTTACCACGGCGCGCCTGCCTCTTATCTCCATCACCTGGCCTACCTGGTGATTGCGCCTCATTTTGACCTGGGTGCCCACCATGATATCGCCCCCTACCTCGTCGAATTTCGAGTCGATCTTCTTTTGCAGTTTGTTGACCACGCGGCCTTCGTCTTTTTTAAAGAACAGGGCATTCAGTTCCTTGATGACTTTCTCCTTATCCGGGTTCTTGCGCCATTCGATCAGCACCTGCTTTATTTTACGATCCATGTCTTTGAGGTAGCTGATCCGGTCTTCGGTGACCTTATTCTGCTCTTTGAGCAGTTCCACCTGCTGGCGGTGGCGCTCTTTGTCCATCACCTGCTCCATTTCTTTTTTGAGCCGCTCGTTTTCTCTCAGCAGCCTGTTGAGGTCTTTCTCTTTTTTCTCGAGTACGCGCAGGTCCTGCTCGGTACGGTTCAGCAGCTTATCGAGACTAAAATGATCTTCATCCACCATTTTGCGGGCGCGGTCGATCAGCTTTTTATCGAGGCCGATCCGTTCGGCGATGGAAAAAGTGTATGAGCTGCCGGGCTTGCCGATAATAAGCTTATACAGGGGCGAGAGGCTCTTTTCGTCAAAGGCCATGGCGCCATTGATGATGCCCGGTGTTTTATTGGCCATCACCTTCAGGTTGAGGTAATGCGTGGTCACGATACCCATAGCGTGTTTAAACGCCAGCTCTTCCATGATCACTTCGGCGAAAGCGCCCCCGAGGTTGGGGTCGGAGCCGCTGCCCAGTTCGTCTATAAAAAACAATGTTTTCCCATTAGCCGTTTCCATGAAATGTTTCATGTGCCGCAGGTGCGAGCTGTAGGTGCTCAGCTCGAATTCCAGGCTTTGGGTGTCGCCGATATGGATCATCAGTTGCCGGAACACGCCGAACTGCGATGAAGGATGCACCGGCACCAGCAGGCCGGCCTGCACCATGAGCTGGTTGATGCCCACCGTTTTCATCGTAACGGTTTTACCGCCGGCATTGGGTCCGCTGATCACCAGTATGCGATTCTTGTCGTCGAGGGTGATCGATACGGGTATGGTGGGCTTCTGCTGCCGCTTGTTGTAGATCAGCAGCAGCGGGTGGCAGGCGTTCACCAGGTGGATATGGGCTTTATCGGTCACCACCGGGTATTCGCCGCCGTATTCATCGGCAAAGCGGGCTTTCGCGCGAATGAAATCGAACTCGCCCACTATCTGGAGGTAGGTTTTCAGCAGGGGCGCATATTGCGCCAGCCGGCCGGTAAGTTCACGTAGTATTCTGTATACTTCCCGCGACTCCTCGTTCTCGAGCGAATACACTTCATTGTTCAGGCCGATGGTTTCTTCGGGTTCGATAAAGGCTGTGCGGCGGGTGTCGCTTTCGCCGTGCAGAATGCCTTTGATCATTCGCTTCTGCTCGGCAAAAACGGCCAGTACCCGGCGACCGTTGAGAAACGATTCTTCGATGTCGGCGAGATAACCCTGTTTGTTCAGTTTGGCCACTACCCTTTCGAACACGCGGCGGAGATCGCTTCTTTTTTTATAAAGGGCGATACGGATGCGCCGAAGCTCTTCCGAAGCGCTGTCGAGCACCTGCCCCTGGTCGTCGACCACAGCTTCGATCAGCGCCCTGATTGCCTTTTCGTAATAGCTGTCGCTGGTTACCTGGAGCAGTCCGGGGTATGCAACGCGCCGTTCGTTGTCGAACCACCTGAATATGCTTTCGATGGTTTCGGTGAGCTTGCGTATGCTGACGAGTTGTTCGCCCGTCATGACCGAACCGGGAATGCCCAGCAACTGGAGGTCGCGGGCGATATTCAGTTGAAAATCACCGGGAAAATAAACGGCATTCAGCAACAGTTGCCTGAACTCATGTGTC
>JAKPBL010000236.1 GCA_029778965.1 Bacteroidota bacterium | reverse complement strand
CGGCAATTATGCATACAGGAAAACGCTTCGGCAAATGGCTCTTTGCAGCTGTGTTACTGGCGGGGCCCGGCGCGCAATGGAGCCAGGCGCAGCAGGCAAAGCCCGACTATACCTCCAAAGTGCCTTTTTATACTTTTCCGCGTACGCTCGATGCGCAGGAAGCGGCACTGAAGACCAACCCGCTGTTGCTGCGGCTGAGAGCGGCGAGAGAAAAAATGGCGGGCGATCGCTATCGCCCTGTTTACCATTATGTGAACCCGGAGGGGCGGCTCAACGACCCCAACGGCCTTTGCTACTGGCAGGGCAACTGGCACCTGTTTTACCAGGCTTATCCCCCGGAAGACCCGCGCCAGCACTGGGGGCATGCGGTCAGCAACGACCTGGTGCATTGGAGAGACCTGCCTTATGCCATTTATCCCAACCCGGAAAAGCAGGTGTACTCGGGCGCCACAATGGTGGAGGATGGCCGCGTGATCGCCATGTACCATGGCACCGGCGTCGGTAATATGGTGGCCGTTTCAGACGATCCGCTGCTGCTGAACTGGGAAAAGCTGACCGGTAAGGCGGTTATTCCCGCCAAAAGCACCGACGGCAAACAATTGCCCTATAGCATTTTCGATCCTTCCATCTGGAAAAAAGACGGCTACTATTATTCGTTGTCGGCAGGCCGCGTACCCGAAGGGCCGGGCGGCAGGCCGGTGCGGGCCGACTTCCTATTCCGGTCGAAAGACCTCAAAACCTGGCAATACCTGCACGAGTTTGTGGAAGGCGACCGCTTTACGCAGATCGGCGACGATGGCGCCTGTCCCTATTTCTGGCCTATTGGTGACCGTTATATCATGAACTTCTTCAGTCACATGAGCGGCGGCCAGTACCTGCTGGGCGATTACGACAAGAAGAGAGACAAATTCGTAGTAACATCGGGCGGCAAGTACAACCACGGTGCGGTAAGTCCGTCGGGCGTGCATGCCCCTTCGGCGGCGCCCGATGGCAAAGGCGGGCTGATCATCCTCTTCAATATGAACCAGGGAAGACCGACCGATGGCTGGAACCAGATCATGACCTTGCCACGCCGGCTGACCCTGCTGGGGCGCGATGAAATAGGACAGGAGCCCGTTGCTGCGCTGGAATCGCTGCGGTATGATGCCCGCCATGTAGATGCCATGAAGCTGCCTTCCAACGAAGAGATCGTGCTGAAGAACATCAGTGGCAATGCGATGGAAATAAACGCCGAGATCGATCCGCAAACAGCCCAGATGATCGAGCTCAATGTATTGCGGTCGCCCGGAAAAGAAGAATACACCCGCATCCTGTTCTTTAAGGAAAAAGGATTTTCGAAAGGCCTGGATTACAAGGCGGGTAAAGGCACGGCACTCATGCCGCAAGACCTGGTGAAGCTGTTCACCGGCGAACAGCCGCCTGCCACACCGCCGGTTCCTTCGCCCCGCACCAGCCTTATTTCCATCGAATCTTCTTATTCATCCACTTTGCCCGATGCGCAGTTCCGCGCGCCCGAAACGGCGCCGGTGCAACTGGCCCAGGGCGAAACCGTGAAGCTGCGTGTATTCATCGATAAAAGCGTGGTAGAGGTTTTTGTGAACGGCAAACAATGCGTGGCGATGCGGGTGTATCCGGGTCGTGACGACAGCATGGGTGTTTCGATCATGGCCAAAGGCGGCGATGCCAGCCTGCGGTCGCTGGATGCCTGGCAAATGAAAAGCATCTACGACAATTAATAACGCATCCGCTTTGCTTAATGCTAAAAAAGACAATTATGAAAAAATGCAGGATATCATTTCTTTTTGCCGCTTCGTTGCTGATATCGGGAAATATCGCCGCGCAGGATTCGGTGCGGCAGATCAAGATACAAAAGGGGCAGGTGTACCTGAACCTTCCTGTGGCCGAGGCCAATCCGCTTACCCGGGCCCGTGTCAGCTTTAACGGAAAGCTGCTGGACCAGTTCACCCTCAAGCTGACCGGCGAGAAACCCGACTATTGGGTGTTCTTCGATGTATCGGCTTACCAGGGCAAAACCATTTCGGTGGCCATTTCCAACGAGCACATCCCGGCAGGCGGCGCCTTTGCCAATATTACGCGCCGCGACAACCAGAAAACCAGCATGTCGCCCGCAGAGCGGTCTGCAGGCCTGCAACTGATCCATGCCGGCGACCGGTTCCCGGGGCAGGACAGTATATATCGTGAAAAGGATCGTCCGCAGGCCCACTATTCGGCCCGTCGCGGATGGATCAACGATCCCAACGGCCTGCTGTACTACAACAACGAGTATCATATGTTCTACCAGCATAACCCGTATGGCTGGGCCTGGGGCAATATGCACTGGGGACATGCAGTGAGCAAAGACCTGGTACGGTGGACGGAGCTGCCCGAAGCCCTTTATCCTTTCGGTGAAAAAGACGCGGCTTTCTCCGGCTCGGCCGTGACCGACCCGCTGAATACCTCGGGATTCAGGAAGAATGGCATAGATCCGTTGATTGCCATCTACACCAGCACCGGGCGTGGCGAATGCCTGAAAATGAGCTACGACAATGGCAAGACCTTTGAAGAGTACGAAGGCAACCC
>JAKPBL010000233.1 GCA_029778965.1 Bacteroidota bacterium | reverse complement strand
AATGAAAATACAGGATTACCGATAAGAATACCAGCCCGATGATTATTATTTTTAGAGATTGAGGTAATTCATCAGGTGATCGTAATTGTTCCGGAGCTCGTTTTCATATTGCTCCTCGCCAAAATAGTATCGCACCTGGTACTCGTATCGTTGGAAAGAGGCGATGATATCGGAAAGTTCCATTTTATTGATCTTGAGAATTACAAAGAAAACGCCCAGGTTATTATCAAAGTGGGTATTGAGTTGAGTGATCTGTGCATCGTTGGTCTCTACAAGTTTATATATTTCAGAAAAAGCAAAGTGTTGCTTTTCCATTTCGAGCACGATGATACCGCCGGGTTCATCGGCCCCAATCATATGACCGGTGTAGCGCAGCAGGTCGGCGGCTGCAATGGCGCCTACCCAGTTACCATCGGTTTCGACTACCGGCACCAGGTCGAGCCCGTATTCATTGGCCACCTGCAGGGCCTCGGTAAAAGGGCTGTTGGGGCCTACCTTTACCTGGCTGATATGGGGGATAAGGGCAGACAACAGCAGGTCGTCGTCGGCTGCGCCCGTCAGGTCATTTTCAGCCACCAGGCCCAGGTATTTTTCTTCGTCCACCAGGGCCAACTGGCGTACACGACAATCATCCATCAACTGCAGGGCCCTGAAAACGGGGTCTTTGGGCGACAATACAGGCAGGGATGCAGATATAAGTTCTTTATTGATCACTGCAAGATGATTTGGTCTATAGACGTTCAAACTCAGGCAACCGCTGCCGGTTCACTGAGTTTTGTCAGAAATTTATGAAGTATCCGGTTGAACTCGTCGGGCACTTCCATCATAGGCGCATGACCGCAATGGTCTATGAAATGCAATTCACTGTTCGGGATCAGCTTATTGAATTCCCTGCCTACAAACGGCGGGGTAATGGTATCATTATTGCCCCAAACCAGCAGGGTGGGTTGCTTGATCTGGCTCAGCTCTTCGCCGAGGTTATTGCGGATGGCGCTTTTTGCCAGCGCGATGATCTTGATGACTTTGAGGCGGCTGGTGGTGATATCGTACACTTCATCTACCAGCTCTTTGGTGGCCATCTTCGGATCATAAAAGGTCAGTTCCGTTTTTTTCCGGATATATTCATAGTCACCCCGCTTCGGGTAAGTATCACCCATGCCATTTTCAAAGAGACCGGAGCTGCCGGTCAGGATCAGGCTGCGGATACGCTCGGGATGCTTCAGCACATGTACCAGGGCCACATGGCCGCCGAGGGAATTACCCAGCAAATGAATATTCCGGAAATCTTTGGCTTCAATGAACTTGTGCACGTATTTCTGCAGGCCGCTTACCGAGGTATGCAGAATATCCAGGTCGAACAGGGGCAGCATCGGCACCACTACTTTATAGTGGGGGCGGAAATACTCGATCAGGTCGCGAAAATTGCTCAATGCACCAAACAAGCCATGCAACAAAACCAATGGTTCGCCTTCCCCTTCTTCGATGTACCTGAATTTATCCAACTGTTTGATTTCGTACTGCATCTGTTCTCAAAAAAATATGCCCAATGATATGCTAAAATAGGCCAAAAAATCGACTGAGGTCGGCAAACATATCTTTCAACGCCGGTATCGCCTTCCCTATTGCCTCTGTAAGATACGGTCCCCAGGGAGCGATCAGTGGATAGCTGAAAGAGTTTTCCAGGGTCTTCGTGGTGATCAGGTTGGTCTTGCCGATATAGAACAGCAAAATGCTCCAGCAGATCATGTACCCCAGGCTATATAATAAAATGCCGCCCACTTTGTTCAATCCGCCCAGCAGCAGCATTTCTGCCGTATGCTCCAGCATCTTTGCAATGATATTGACCACCACCACCACGGCAATGAACACCAGCAGGAAAGCAAGCACGGGCATCCATTTGGCCGACACGTTTACCGATCCTTCCAGCCACCGGGCAGTCACTGCACTCAGCTTCAGGGCAGCGATTACACCCATCACCAGCGCCAGGAACGACAGCACCGCAACGATGAGTCCGCGGCGCCAGCCTTTGTACAGTGCCATCAGCAGCAAGGCGATGGTGATGATATCAACCAGCATCAGTTATTCAATAAGGTTTTTACCAGGGCGCTGATGGCTTTGCCGTCGGCCTGTCCTGCCAGTTTCTTGCTGGCCACGCCCATCACGCGGCCCAGATCGCCCGGACCTGTAGCGCCGGTTTCGGCAATAATGGCTTCCACGGCCGCTTTCAGGGCAGCTTCGTCGAGCTGCTTCGGCAGGAATTTTTCAATCACTGCCATTTCTTCTTCTTCTTTGGCAGCGAGGTCGGCGCGGTTCTGCTGCCTGAATATATCCAATGAATCACGGCGCTGCTTCATCATTTTCTGCAGCAATTTGCTTTCTGCTTCTGCAGATACCTGACCGTTGGCGCCGGGCTCTGTTTTTGCCTTGATGATCTCGGCCTTGATGGCGCGGAGGCCGCGTAAAGCTGCCTCGTTGCGGGCCTTCATGGCCTCTTTCATCTCCGCCATTATTTTTTCTTCGAGTGACATATGAACTGGTTTTATTTGGCAGCGTTTTCTTTCAATTGTTGCGCTCTGAATTTTGCATAAAAGTCTTTGGCAAAGGTCTTCATGTCCTGTACCATTTCTTCGTTCCGGGTAGCGCGCATATAGGTGTCGGCCATGGTCATCAGGGTCTGGTAAAAGAAATCGGCCATCTCGTCGACCATCATTTCTTTGGTCCACAGGTCGATGCGAAGGGCCGTCTTGTCTGTATTGTCCCAGAAAGCCAGCAACATAGCCTTGGCTTTCTGCGCTTCTTCGGCGGTGCTGCCAGAGGCCTGCCAACTGATCCGGGACGGTACTTTATCGGGATCCAACTGAATGTCGATCGTGATGCGCGATTCCTGCATAGGGAGTTATTGTGGGGCAAATTTAACCATTCTGGAGCAGAAGCTGCTGAATAGCAGCCGCATAGGCTTCGAGGGTGGCATCGCGCGATAGCCCTGCTGCCAGTTCACGCCCTTTTTCGGCCAGCCGGCTTCGGGTCTGTTCGTCTTTGTACAATACCATCATGCTGTTGGCCAACAGGTTGATATCGGTCGGGTCCAGCTTTTCCACCGCATCACCCGCCCATTCGAGCAGGCGCGGGTCGGCGGCGGCCACCACGGCGGTACCGGCGCTGAATGCCCACCGAATAGGAT
>JAKPBL010000222.1 GCA_029778965.1 Bacteroidota bacterium | reverse complement strand
ATCGGGGCCGGGCACCGCTTTCACTTTTTTCTTGTCGGCCCAGTAGCGGGAATAAGACAGGTTCTTTACCACCCCTTTT
Organism: Bacteroidota bacterium; assembly: GCA_029778965.1. Lineage (GTDB taxonomy): Bacteria > Bacteroidota > Bacteroidia > Chitinophagales > Chitinophagaceae > Flavihumibacter. The sequence continues at coordinate 1,776 of JAKPBL010000222.1, read as the reverse complement.
TCGATCCAGGTGATCTTTTCCTGCGGGCGGCCGTCGCCGTTCCACACCGCAGTGGGCAACGCAGGATTTGCCGGATCGGAATAAATGGTCACCCGTTCGTCCATGAGCTTTTCACCCAGCTTCGAAGCGCCGCCCGGTTTGCTCAGGTAGCTCCTGCCTTCGTCGGTCGACCGTGCATCCATACCCTGCCCGAGGTATTCCACCAGCACCACACCGGCCGCCGGCTCTAGTATGACCGTGTATTTACCGGGTTCCAGCGCTTTGGCATCTACCGAGGCCGCCGCTTTCTGTGCAGCTACACGGGTTGCCGCCGCCACATCCAGCTTACCGACATCGGTGTACCCTTTGGTGGCGTAACCCGACCCTTTCCCATCGGGAGAGCGAAGGGTTACACTGAAATTGACGTTGGTGCTGGTATTGTAAGCGAACAATCCCCTGCTATTCATCATGGCGTTGAAACCGGCGCCATGCTCCAAAAAGCCGGCTGCCACCAGCTTGTTGTCTTCTGATATTTTCAGGCTCTGCTGTGCCGCATCGGCCCTGAATTTGGCATCGATCGCGGCAGTTGCCGGTTCGTAGGTTTTGGTTGCTGGCGCATAGGTTTGCGGACCCAGCATCGGCATGTATTCCGGGTTCTCCGGGGCCAGCTTGGCCAGTTCCTCTGAACGGCGCACTACTTTCTCCAGCGATGCATCATCAAATTCATTGATGGTAGCCACGCCGAGCTTTTTTCCAAAGGCCGACGATACCACCAGCGACGATTGGCCAATGGCGCCCGAGGTAGAAACGGCATTGCGTGCATAACGGATATTCCCGTTATCGCTGTAACCCAGGTTCACTTCGCACTCGTCGGCTTTGGAGTACGAGAGCACTTTTGTCATCAGCGCTTTTGCCTGCTCTTCTGTTAAAAACGGCATACTATCCTATTTTTCTGGCTGTATTAATAACGTTTACATTCTTGAAATGGGTCGTCGACGATCCGTGCGATACGGCATTCGACTGCATCGGCTGTCCCTTGCCATCGCCAAAGGCGCCTCCCAAACGGTAATCGCCTGCATCGGCAATAGCGCCCACCGAATTCCAGAACTCCTGGGTATTGCTTTGATAGGCTACGTCTTTCAACATGCCGGCAATCTTGCCATTTTTGATCTCGTAAAACAGTTGTCCGCCGAACTGGAAATTATACCGCTGCTGGTCGATCGAAAACGATCCGTCGCCAATGATATAAATCCCCTTTTCGACGTTCTTTATCAGGTCGTCGATGCTTTTCTTTTCCTTACCCGGCTGCAGGCTGATATTCGGCATCCGCTGGAACTGCACACTGCTCCAGCTATCGGCATAACAGCAGCCCTGCGATTCTTTGAGGCCCAGTATATGCGCCTGGTCGCGGATGGTCTGGTAGTTGACCAGGATCCCGTCTTTGATGATGTCCCACTGGCCGCATTTCACGCCCTCATCGTCGTAACCCATTGCGCCGAGCGAACCGGGTTGTAAACGGTCGGCCTTGATGTTGACAAGTTTGTTGCCGAAGTTGAATTTTTTCGACTGCCACTTATCAAGCGTAAGGAAGCTGGTACCGGCAAAATTAGCTTCATATCCCAGTACGCGGTCAAGCTCGGTCGGATGGCCCACCGATTCGTGAATTGTAAGCCAGAGATGAGACGGATCGAGGATCAGGTCGTACTTGCCCGGCTCCACCGATTTCGCCTTCAACTTGTCGCCGGCCTGCTGCCCCGCAAGCCTGGCATCTTCTAGCATGTCATAGCTGTTGCGATA
>JAKPBL010000219.1 GCA_029778965.1 Bacteroidota bacterium | reverse complement strand
GCAACTGTCAACAAAAGTGGCCGATGTATTGTGGAACCGTTTTCAGGCCCTGTTTGAAGAAAGCGAGCCCACGCCCGAACAGATCGTAGCGCTCGACCCGACGGTGCTGCGCGGTATCGGCCTGTCAAATGCCAAGGTAGCCTATGTGCAGAATGTAGCTCGCTTTGCGTTGGAACACGGCATGGAATGGAAGCAGTTGAAAAAGATGGGCGATGAAGAGGTGATCATTCATCTTACGCAGATCAAGGGCGTTGGCCGGTGGACCACCGAAATGCTGCTCATGTTTGCGCTGGGGCGGGAAGATGTGTTTGCCGTTGATGACCTCGGTATCCAGCAGGCAATGATCCGCCTCTATAAGCTCGATAATACCGACCGCAAGGCTTTCCGTGAAAAAATGCTGAAGATAGCTGCCAAATGGTCGCCCTACCGCACGTATGCCTGTATGCATCTGTGGCGATGGAAAGACCAGTGATCAGGGTTGCAAAAGCTGCTGCAGCCGGGGCTGGGTGAGCAGCCGCCGGTCCATCTGGTTCCTGACGCTGTCGCTGATATACCAGTTCATCACATAAGGCCCGCGAGAGGTGGTATCATTGCTGATCTCGGGATCGTTGTACAGGTGGATGGGAATGTATTCGACGCTTTTAAAACCTTCTTTTGTTGCGCCTGAACGAATGTCGCCGATAAACGTAATGAAACGCTGGTCGTTCACAGTCGTTTGCATGTCGAAAGCGCCGGTGAGGGTGAGCAAGGGCGCCAGGGCGTCGTTCACAAAGGGGCCGATGGGCTGCAGGGGTGTGGCTGCCTGCTGACTATTGGTGATATGCAATATTTTCAGCGCGAGCCTGCTGCTGCGGCTGCGCACCACCGGGTCGCTGCTGTTGTTAATGCTGATCAGCAGGGCGCGGATCATTTCCTGCACCACGCCCGCACCGCTGTTGTCGAAATAACCGCCATCTACAAAATAATTGGCTACCAGCGTATCGCTCGGTATGCCGGGCCTGATATAGCTGTCGATGCGGCCCGCAGGACTAATAAAAGGAAAACGTGCACCCAATATCGCCGCAGTGCTTAACCGGATGGTTTTGTCGCGCTGCAGCAGCGAAAACAGGTCCACCCGTTTGTTGAAGAAGTTGCTGTCGAGCCGGATGGTCGATAATACCGTGGGGTTACCGTCGCGTACACGGGTGCTGTTGATAAAGAGGATGGGCAGCGGATGATCGATGCCGGTACGGGTAATGCATTGGTCGAACCAGGTAGAATCGAAGCCGACCGCGTAATAGCTGTTGTCGGATGCCTTTTCAAATGCTTTTTCCAGCGCATCGGCGCGGTCGTCGTCGGGAATCAGGAAGTTGAGCCCGGGGATGTAATTGAAAAAATCAGGCCCCAGCATGCGGGCGAGGGTAAAGGTCAGGAAATCCTGCCGGAGGTAATTGCGGGCCGCTGTTTCAAAACCGGCGATCGGCGCCTTGTGCTGCTGGTGCAGCAGCATCGAGTAAAACGTAGCGATGCCCACACCGCCGCCCGAGCTACCCGACAGCGAGAACAGGTGCCGGGAGAACCTTTGTCTGCCGCTATCGATCGATGCATCTTCCAGCCGGCCCAGCACTGAAGCTACCCAGTACGCCGAGCGCGAAGCGCCTCCATTGGCCAGCACCAGGTAAACGGGGTATTGCTGCACGGAATCTATTTCAGGGCGGGCATGCAACCAGCGGCTGAAATATTCCTGGATGCTTTGCCGCTCGTTATAAACGGTGGCCGGCTGCTGCCGCGCGCTCAGTGAACCGGTTCGCACGCGGTGATGATCGGGCGTGGGGATAAAGGCGGCAAATATGAAAATAAAGAAATGCAGGCTGATACCTGCCCGGCACGACAGGGCGGTGATAATATTGCCGAAACCGAGTAATACGGCAAAGGCCAGCAGCACGAAGGGAAATGGCCCCATCAGGGTGCTGGCGTCGAGATAGAATATGCCGGCGGCATAAGCCAGCAGGCCGATGGCGCAGATGATGTTGAAAGCAATGAAATAGCTGCCTTCTTCCGCCGGCAGGCGCAGAAAGCGCATGCTGTTGGCCGCGATCCGTTTCCAGCCGCCGGTGGGCGTTACCTGGGTCACCCGCCGCGAACGCCGCTCGAGCACTTCCATGCGATGCCGCCGCAGGTTGACGTACAGCATATAGGCCACGAGCAGTACCACGATGAGCGCTACCAGGAACCCGGTTTTCCCAAACCAGCCGAAGGCAGTATAGGCAACCAGCGATACGGGGATCAACACCGCTATCACCGTCAGCAATATGCGCAGGAAGCGACCCTCGCGGGCATAGCCGCTTAAGCGGATCATTTGTTTGTCGATCTGCCACAACAGCAGCACACCGCCGATCAGGAAAAGAAACGGCTGCCGGGAAAGCCAGGAATTGTAAAAAGGCAGCGTGGCAAGCGAAAGCAGCAGTACTAACAGGCATCCGTAACCGATAATCCGCGGAAAGCGGTGAAGGAACCTTTTTTCCAGCTCATCTGCCTCGGCGCTTCGCTGGAATATTTTGATATAGGCGACGATGCGGCTCGAGTACCAGCTTACATATACCCAGAATATAATGGCGATCAAAAAAATGCCTTTTGAGAGGAGCAGGCTGCCGAAAGAACCGCCCGATTCGGTAAATGAAATGAGCAGGTCTTTTCCCTGTTGTAGCTGGGTAAAGCAAAGCAGGGCGAGCACAATAAAGAACAGCGACGGAAAGAAGATCCAGAAACAACGCAGCAGGTTGGCGAGGAACCGTATCAGGTAAGGTCTGTTCATGTGGCACTCATACCGTAGCTTGCTGCAGAGTTTTCCAGAGAAGGTCTTTGAGCGCGGTCAGTCCCTGTTGGGTGACCGATGAGAAAAATACATGCGGGATGTCTTTGGGCAGCTCCCGGGCGATGGCGGCTTTCAGCTCATCGTCGAGCATGTCTGCCTTACTGATGCCGATTACAAAATCCTTCTGCAGCATTTCGTCGTTGTATTCGCGCAGTTCGTTGCAGAGAATATTAAATTCTTCGAGGTGATTTTTGCTGTCGGCCGGGATCACGAAAAGCAGGATCGAATTGCGTTCGATGTGGCGGAGGAAGCGGTGCCCGAGGCCGCGGCCTTCGGCGGCGCCTTCGATAATACCCGGCAGGTCGGCGATGCAGAAAGAGGCGCCGTTGCGGTATTCGACCATGCCTAACTGGGGGTTGATGGTGGTGAAGGCATAATCGGCTATCTTGGGTTTGGCGGCAGTAAGCACACTCAGCAGGGTCGATTTGCCGGCGTTGGGAAATCCCACCAGTCCCACGTCGGCCAGCACTTTCAGCTCCAGGATAATAAAGCTTTCTTCGCCCGGCTCGCCGGGTTGTGCGTACTCAGGCGCCTGGTTGGTAGGGGTGGCGAAATGTGCATTGCCCAATCCGCCGCGGCCGCCCTGCAAAAGAATCAGTTCTTCGCCGTCTTCCATGATCTCGGCCATTTTTTCACCGGTGTCTTCCCGGTAAGCGATGGTTCCGAGCGGCACGTCGATGATAATGTCTTTGCCGCTGCGCCCGGTCGAGTTGTTGCCGCTGCCGTTTTCGCCGTTTTCGGCCAGCACGTTCTTATGATAGCGAAGGTGCAGCAGGGTCCAGAGGTTTTTATTCCCCCGTAAAATGATGTGCGCGCCGCGGCCGCCGTCGCCCCCGTCGGGTCCCGCTTTGGGGTTGAACTTGGTACGCATGAAATGCCGGCTGCCGGCGCCCCCGTGCCCGCTGCGGCAAAATATCTTGATCTGGTCAACAAAATTCGATTTCTCTGCCATCCGGCCGCGAAGATAGCTGATATTCTCACCCGTCGGGTGCCACCCGACGGGTAATACCTGACGGGTGCCACCCGACGGGTGCTGAAAGCGAACGAACACTGTTCGTAATCGGACAGTATGAATCCCTCGCGAAACCAGTGCTTGCAGATAATCAGCGAATTAGATTGTGGCATACCGTTGGAGCCGATCCAGCATGATCAGGAATTACCTCAAAATCGCGCTGCGGCAGTTGCGCAACCAGAAAATGTATTCGACGATCAAGATCGGTGGTTTTGCCCTGAGTATCGCCGCCTGTATTCTGATCACGCTGTTCATTTTGCATGAGCTGAGCTATGACCGCAGCAATCCCGATGCTGCGCAGGTGTACAGGGTAGTAGGCAACCTCCGGATGGACGGCAACATTCTGCGTGGCCCATCCATGCCCGCGCCTTTTGCGAAGACCATAAAGGCCGACTATCCCGAGGTGGAAAAAGCCGGCCGCCTCATGTCGAACCAGCTTTTTGGCGGCGCCGGCAGCAACCAGATCCGCCCGCTGGGAGTGAAGGAGAACACCTATGAGGAAGGTTTTTGCTTTGCCGACCAGGAGACCATCGACATTTTACACATTCCGATCATTAAAGGCAAGCCGGCCGCCGTGCTTACCGAACCATTCAGCCTGCTGATATCGGCCCGCAAAGCGCAACAGTTTTTCCCCGGACAAAACCCGGTGGGAAAGACCATGATTTTCAACGACAATGAAAACAGACCGCTCACCATTGGCGGTGTCATGGCCGATCCGCCCGAAAACAGCCATCTTCAATACGATTATTATATCAGCCTGGCGGGTACTTCTTTCTGGGACGGTGAGCAGGACGAGTGGCTGTCCAGTAACTATGATATATACACGAAGCTGAAAGCTGGAACCGATGTCCGCGCCTTTGAGAAAAAGCTGAGCAAGGGGATTTTGCAGAACTATATGATCCCCCGGATGAAAGCTGCCAATATTCATTTCGCCCAAGATTTTGAAAAAAATGCGTGGATCGAGCTGCAACCGCTGCGCAAGATACACCTGGATGCAAAGAACATGAACGATAACCTGTCGCATGGCGACATCCGCTTTGTGTGGCTTTTTGGCGCCGTAGCCCTGTTCATCTTATTGCTGGCCTGTGTTAATTTCGTCAACCTCTCCACCGCAAAATCGGCTAACCGTGCCCGTGAGGTCGGTTTAAGAAAAGTGATCGGCTCGCTTCGTTCCAGCCTTATCGGTCAGTTTCTTACCGAGTCGGTGTTGATGAGCATGCTCTCTTTTGTTATCGCGGTATTGCTGGCCTGGCTGTTACTGCCTTTGTTCAACCAGTTGTCGGAAAAGAATTTACACATGCCGTGGACTTCCGCCTGGTTCCTTCCGGTATTGCTGTTGTCGGCATTGCTGGTGGGGCTGCTCGCGGGTATCTATCCTTCCTTTTATCTCTCGTCGTTCAAGCCGGTGAAAGTGCTGAAAGGCGATATCAGCCGCGGCGCGCGCAGCTCGGTGCTGCGCAACGTACTGGTCGTTTTCCAGTTCACCTGCAGTATAGCGCTGATCATCGCTACGGTAGTCGTTTATACCCAAACCAGGTTTATGCTG
>JAKPBL010000217.1 GCA_029778965.1 Bacteroidota bacterium | reverse complement strand
CTTTTCGGAATGATAGCTGGAACGCACCAGCGGACCGCTTTCCACATAGTCTAACCCGATCTTGTAACCGACTTCACGGTATTCGGCGAATTCGTCGGGATGCACGAAACGGTCAACGGGCAGGTGCTTGCGCGTGGGCTGCAGGTATTGGCCGATGGTCACCACATCCGCGCCATTGTCTTTGAGGTCGTGCAGGGTGCGGATTACTTCGTCGCGGGTTTCGCCGAGGCCCAGCATGATGCCGCTTTTTACACGCATGCCGCCTTCCTTGAGGGTGCGCAGCACTTCCATGCTGCGCCAGTATTTGGCCTGGATGCGTACGCGTTTGGTGAGGCGCTCTACCGTTTCGATATTGTGCGATACCACCTCGGGTGCGGCATCGATCACGCGCTGCACCTGGTCTTTATTGCCCTTGAAATCGGGTATCAGGGTTTCGAGGGTGGTATCGGGACAAAGCTGCTTTACCGCATGAATGGTATTGTACCAGATGATCGAGCCGCCGTCTTTCAACTCGTCGCGGTCAACGGACGTGATCACCGCGTGTTTTACCTTCATCAGGTAAATGGCTTCGGCCACCCGCTGCGGCTCATCCCAGTCGACCGGCTCGGGACGGCCCGTCGCCACGGCGCAGAAACCGCAACTGCGGGTGCAGACATTGCCCAGTATCATGAAGGTGGCAGTACCCGCTCCCCAGCACTCACCCATATTCGGGCAATTGCCGCTTTCACAAATGGTATGTAGCTTACGGGTATCCACCAGGCCGCGAACCTGCTTGAAGCTTTCGCCGGTGGGTAATTTGACGCGCAGCCAATTCGGCTTTTTGATCCTCGATTCCGTTTCGGCAACGGCCGGCACTACGGGTAATTCCTGCATGGGGCAAAATTACATCACTTCCGCTTACCAAACAGGATGCTCACATAGGCGTTGAAAAACAGGTGTTTCTCGTCGTTGTGCACCATTTGCAGCACTCCCTTGGTATAATATTCCAGGTTTACACCAGCCTCGATGGCCGATACCAGCTCGTTGAAACGGCCGTAATCAAAACGCAGGGCGGCCTTGGCGTGCAGACCGGGATCAACCTTCACCTCACCCCAGCCCACGGTAAAGCCGCTGGCGCCGAGATAGGCGTATTTGGAGAAATCATCCACATCTTCAAATTTCACGCGGGTATAGGCCTGGGTAGTAATATCCTGCACATCGACATAATAGGGCTTCAGCAATCCAACGGTTACCCCGCCGGCCCATAAGGCCGACACCGCTACCCCGTTCTTGTTGCCCTTGCCGCCGATCAGGTACTGGTAGCCATAAGCGCCCTTTACCTGGAAAAAATTATTGGCCTTGCCGAAGATGAATTGCTTAACGTTACCGAAAATATCGAAGCTGCCTGCATCCTTGTCTTCTTTCGGGTGCTTCTTCTCATTCAGCTCAAACATGAGCAGGCGGGTTTTTCGCGGGGTCAGGAATTTTCCCCGCTCGTAGGAAAGACCGTACCCGTCTGTATTCAGCTTAATACCGAAAACGGAATGCTTGTCGAAAATAAGCTGCCCCTCTTCCTCCATACGGGCCATTGCATTTACCCGCTCTTTTTTTTCGGCTTTTTTAGCGTCTTTCTTAGGGTCTGCCGGTTGCTGCGCCCACACCATGCCGGTAGTTCCCAGGCAAAGGGCCACAAAGAGTATTTTTTTCACGCTCATGTATTTAAAATAGCCACCTCGTAAATTTAGGCAAATTTATATCATGACAGCATCCGTAGTATATACCGGACAACTGCGTTGCCAGGCAACCCATACCCAAAGTGGCTCTCTGATCGAAACCGACGCGCCGACCGATAACCGCGGCAAGGGCGAACGGTTCTCTCCTACCGATATGGTCTGCGTTGCCCTCGGCACCTGCGTTATCACTACCATGGGCATCAAGGCGCAGGATATGGGCATAGACCTGTCGGGTACCACCCAGTCGATCCAAAAACACATGGTTTCCGATCCCCGCCGCATCGGCAAAATCGATGTTATCGTGCGCCTGCCGAAAACGTTAAACCTAAGTGAAAAAGACAAAACCATCCTGGAACGGGTGGGCGATAACTGCCCCGTCAAGAAAAGCCTCTCGCCTGATCTTGATGTCAACCTGGTCTACGAATGGTGACCGGCCTACCGGCCGATGAGGTGCTGCCCCACCCGGCAGTCGAGGCATTTGCGGGCGTGGCAATAATTCTTTGACAACTCCAGCAGCGCCTGGCTGTCGGCCGCCTGGCTAACGGGCAGGCCCAGCCGCTGCCAGTGCTGCACCACCTGGTTACTTTCAGCGGGAAGCGACCAAAGCCAGTGCACCGCGGTTTGCCGGCAGGCAGCCACATCCATCGCCTGCCCATAAGCGAAGAGCATGGGCGCCACGGCATTGATCAGCAGGTAAACGGTGGTGTCGCTCCCCAGCTTCTTGGGCAGCCAGGGCGATGTTTCGTCGAGTTGGTAATGGTAGTCCCAGAAAACACCGGCCGTGATATCGAGCAGCGCCGCCGCGTCTTTCCAGTTGGTGCAGGTGAGCCACTGCCGGTGCAGGTCGGGATGCCGGCGCACCAGCGCGGCCAGTTGGGCAAGACGAACATCGGGAAAAGAAGCGGGCCGCATGCGCAGGCGGCTCGCCTGCCCGTGCACCGCGGGGAAAGCGCAAAGGCGCTGTGCCGCGCGGTATTCTTTGTCGAGCAATTGTACATACGGATCGGCCGGGTTTTCGGGAATAAGCCGGGCCTGCCCCAGTAACACGGCTTCCAGCCGGGCCAACTGCTGCCGCCGGCGCACCAGCCATTTCCAGTCGATGCTTTTACCCAGCGCCTCAAAAAAATCGCCGTTCACCGGTCCGCCGAAATGCCGGGTCAGCCAACACCAGCCGGCTTTTTCCCAATCATTGCCCGTTGCTTTCAGCAGCGTGTTAAAATCGCCGGCTTTCCTGTCGAGCCGTTGCAGCAGCAAGGCCTCTTTCCAGCTTTCCCATAAGCCGGCGGGTACTTCGTCCACCAGGCTGCTGCATGCAATCTCCTTCCCGCCGGCGGCCTCCATCAGCGCCTGGTAACGGCCAAGCATGCACGAAGAAACGCGGTCCTGCAATTCGATGGTGGGCAGTACCGACGACAGGCTTTTGTCATCATCGTTCCATACCACGTGAAGAATGACATTACCGTAAAAAGGATCGCCGCTGTGCCGGTGTTGCCGCCAGTGCGAGCTGCGGGTATGTATTTCGACATGCCCGGCCCACTGGATGCCGTCGATCAGCACGCGGGCGTCCAGGAAATCGGGGCCCTGGTGCCGGTTCCATTCGCCGGTATGCTGTACCACGATCGATTCGCCGGTTTGGGCAAAGAGGTTCCGCGTATCGAAATATTTTTGGTGCCAGATATATTGTAACAGCCGTTCCTGCATGGCTGCAATATGCAACCCGCAGCCCCTCAAAACAACGGTGAAATCACCCTATTTCAACTGTTGCAGGGCCTGTACCACGCGGCTGACGGGCAGCCCCATCACATTGTAGAAATCGCCGCTCACCGATTGTATGCCCACCACCCCGATCCATTCCTGGATGGCATAGGCGCCGGCTTTGTCATACGGCTGGTATTGCTGCACATACCAACGGATCTGGGCTTCGGTCAGCGGGTGGAATTGTACCCGGGTGGTATCGGCAAAAGCGATCTCGCGGTCGCCCTTCCTGATCACCACGCCGGTGATAACGCGGTGCGCACGACGCGACAGCATCAGCAGCGTTCGTACCGCTTCCTCCTCGCCTGCGGGCTTGCCGATGATGATATCGTCGAGCACCACTACGGTGTCTGCAGCCAGTACAATGTCGCCGGCATCGCATACCTGCTGCACCGCCAGGCATTTATTGCGCGCGATGTGCACAGGCACCTCGTCGATGGGCAGGTACGGCGGATAGTTTTCTTCGGTGGGCAGCACCTGCACCGTGAAATCGATCCTGGCCCATTCGAGCAATTGCCGCCGGCGGGGCGACTGCGAAGCGAGTATGATGTTGTTCATCAGAGATACCATTTAAAAAAAAGCATGGTCAGTATGCCGGCCAGCATAATGCCTTTGACCAGGCCGCTCAGGCGGTGATAGTCTTCTTTGACGCCTGCCTTGCGCAGGCCGGCATACAATCGCACCAGGGGGAAAAGAAT
>JAKPBL010000194.1 GCA_029778965.1 Bacteroidota bacterium | reverse complement strand
CGCATAACCCGCTCCCAGCGAATTGAAATCATTGTACGCTGTTGTTCTGTCGGCATTCTCAATATTAAAATTCGGCGGCTTGCGGTCGCGTCCGAAATCGGTAATGGAATCACCCTGGAACAGGATCACGTCTCCGGTTCTCAATTCCACCTGCCGTGGACTTTGGTTGCCGAAAGCCGCTGAAACAATGGCGGGTATGCCGGCAGCGGAGACGGCAGTCAACGAGGTTGCTTTCAGAAATTCTCTTCTATTGTGCATAACGATGGTTTCGGTTAAAGGTGCGATTTTTGTTTCATGCCATTAGCTATTTGACAAAACAGCATTTTTATTGTTGAACAGGGCGGCGGCGCCGATGAGCGCTGCATTTTCACCAAGTTGCGCAATCTTGACGGGCACATCTGTAAACCCGGCGGTAAAGGCAGGCAGAAAATAGCCGGCGGCGCGGGTAATATTTCCGCAAAGAATGAGCAGGTCGGGCGCCAGTTGACGCAGCGGCTGCTGAAGAAATTCGGCCATATGAAAGCCGAATTCACTGAACACCTGAACGGCCGTCTTATCGTGCGGCAGCAGGGCAGCCAGCGCTTTCACGTGCGGAATGTCTTTCCCCGAAAGCTCCCGGTATCGTTTCTGAAACCAGCGGGTCGACAAATAATCGTCGGCGATGCTGTCCTTAAACGGGCTGCTGCCATAGTTGAGGTCAACCGCCGTGCCGTTGCTGCAACAGGCCGACCCAAACCCGGTGCCGAGCGTAACACCGGCTACTTTGCCATATCCCCTGCCGGCCCCCGCAAGCGCCTCGCCGGCAATGGTCGCCTCCGCATCATTTCTGAAAAGCACGGCATCGGCTTCTATACCAAGAAAGCCTGCAAATGCCTGCTTTATATTCATGCCATAGATCGCCTCGTATTTACTCAATCCCTTGATATAGCTGATGCCCTTCGGGTAATCGAAGGGGCCGGGCATGGCCACACCGACCATGTTAAGCGGATGTTTCGCCTTGCTTGTTACAGACAGCAGCGCCATCTGCCAGCGTTCAAGTATTTCCGCAGCAGCAGCCCGGCTGTCAACATCCACCCGAACAATGCTGTCTTCATCAACCGTGAAATTGTCTTTATTGCAAATGCCGGCGGTGATGTGTGAGCCGCCGATATCGACGGACAACACATAGGAAGTGCCTGCTTCTTTCTCAGTTATTTTCATGGTTCCTTCCAAATAAGCCTGCCGGCCGCCTCTGGGGCAGCAGCAGAACGGCCCGGTGGTTTGCCTTTGCCGCCGGGCCGTTTATTTTTTAATAACGCGGATTCTGGTTGATCACCCCGTTTGAAAAATCGATCTCATTCTGGGGTATGGGAAAGAGATTGTCTCTGTCGTCGGCAAAACCCTTTCCTTTAAGTGTATTGTATTTGGTGGCGAAAGCGCGCATGGTGGGGCCAAATCTTTTCTGGCGCACCAGGTCTTCGCGGCGCCATCCTTCCATACCCAGCTCACACCTTCTTTCATGCCAGATCGCCTGCCTTAAAGCAGCCTGGTCGGCGGTAGTTACATCAGGCAGCGAAGCGGCGGTGGTGGCCGGCACATAAAATTGCTTGCTCCGCAGCGGATCTTTGGCGGGCGTATTACGGGCACGCTTGCGCACCTGGTTCAGGTAGCCCAGGGCTTCTCCGCCCTTTCCATTTTCATTGAGTGCCTCGGCAAAGAGCAGCAGCACATCCGAATACCTGATCATCCGGATATTATAGGAAACCATCCAGCTATCAAAGTTCAACCGGAGGTATTCGGGAACGATGATCTTCCTGTCGCCCAGGCCGGTGGGCGACAAAGAGTTGTCCTGGTCTTGCGTAGTCGGGGAATCGTTGATAAAGCGATCGCCGGTGCGGGTGAACGTATATGTTATACGCGGATCGTCGGCATCGAATTCATCGTAGAGGTCTTGCGTGGGCAGGTGAAAACCGTAACCCTGATAACCCTGCGTGGTACGGGTGCTGAAGAACAGCGGTATGTTGGTACCAAGGGGTACGTTCCGGTCAAACACTTTGTTGTTGATCTCGAAAACCGATTCCGCGGTATTGTCGGTGCGCCAGTTCTCGCCATAGTCGGCATTCAGCGAATACACCCCCGAT
>JAKPBL010000192.1 GCA_029778965.1 Bacteroidota bacterium | reverse complement strand
GGCTATTTCCGGCGAAGCCTGCCGTATGAAGGCCGCCACGAACCTTTCCGCTTTGTGCTCTGCAGCCGCCTGCTCAAAAGCAAGGGCATCGCGCTGTATGCCCAGGCCATCGCCGCGTTGCAGCAGAAGGGATATGCCGTGGAAGGCTGGCTGCTGGGACTGCCCGATGCCGGCCATCCCGACGAATTGCCAATGGCCCAGGTCGATCATTGGCAGCGGCAGGGCGTCATCCGGTACCAGGGCGCAGCCGATGATGTGCGTCCCTGGCTGGAGCAGGCCGATGCCTATGCCTTCACGTCGCATTATAACGAGGGATTGCCCCGCTCGCTGATGGAAGCCGCCAGTATGGAGCTGCCGGTGCTGGCGCCCGACCTCCGCGGCTGCCGCGACCTGGTGAAAGACGGGGAAACCGGTTTTGTTTTCCGCGCGCACGACCCGCAGCAACTGCTAGAAAAAATGGAAGCGCTGCTGTGCCTGCCGGCGGATCGGCGGCGGGCGATGGGCGCCGCCGGCCGCGCCTTCATGCAGGCGCAGTTCGAAACCAGCCGGGTGATAAGCATTTACCGCGATACCGTCGCTGCATTGTCCTGCTGAACCCGCGATGCCACGCCCCTTATGTTGGTATCACCGTTAAACCATCGTCAAATCGTCGTAAGTTTGCGCTTTCTTAGAACATTATAATACCATCCTCTCCCGGAAATATGGAAGTTACCGTCAAAACCGCCGAACAGTTGAGGCTCACCGCCGATGAATTTGAGCTTATCAAACAAAAGCTCGGCCGCACCCCCAATTTCAACGAGCTCTGCGCCTTCAGCGGCATGTGGAGCGAACACTGTAGCTACAAGAACTCGATCAAATGGCTGAAGACCCTGCCGCGCGAAGGCGGACGCATGCTGGTAGCGGCGGGAGAGGAGAATGCCGGACTGATGGACATGGGCGACGGTTACGGCGTGGTGTTCAAGATCGAAAGCCATAACCACCCCTCGGCCATCGAGCCCTTCCAGGGCGCTGCTACCGGGGTGGGGGGAATTCACCGCGATATCTTTACCATGGGTGCCCGGCCCATTGCCGCGCTGAACTCCCTGCGTTTCGGCCGTCTTTCCGAAGCAAAGACCCAGCACCTGCTCGGGGGCATTGTACACGGTATCGGTCACTACGGCAACTGCTTCGGCGTTCCCACCGTAGGCGGCGAGATCTATTTTGAAGGCTGTTACCATACCAACCCGCTGGTCAACGCCATGAGCGTGGGCATCGTGAAAGCCGGTGAAACCGTCAGCGCTACTGCCGCCGGCAAAGGCAATCCCGTGATGTTCGTCGGCTCGGCTACCGGTAAAGACGGTATCGGCGGCGCTTCTTTCGCCTCGGCCGATATCACTGCCGAAAGCGCCGAAGAGCTGCCCGCCGTACAGGTAGGTGACCCCTTCCAGGAGAAAAAGCTGCTCGAAGCCTGCCTCGAAGTGATCCAGACCGGCGCGGTGGTGGGCATGCAGGATATGGGCGCTGCGGGCATCATCTGCTCCACCGCCGAAATGAGCGCCAAAGGGGGCGTGGGTATGCGCATCGACCTCGACAAAGTGCCCACCCGCCAGGCCAATATGAAAACCTGGGAGCTGCTGCTCAGCGAAAGCCAGGAGCGCATGCTGATGGTAGTGGAAAAAGGAAAAGAGCACCTGGTGGAAGCCATCTTCGAAAAATGGGACCTGCCCTGCGCGGTGATCGGCGAAGTGACTGAAACCGGCCTGCTCGATTTTTATATGCATGGTGAGCTCGAGGCTTCCCTGCCCGCCGAAGAGCTGGTGCTGGGCGGCGGCGCACCGCAATACGACCGCCAATACGAAACACCGGCCTATCTCGAAAAAATCAATTCCTTCGACCCTGCGTCGATAGCCGTTCCCACCGATTTGAAAGCGACCGCCGAAAAGCTGATCGCCATTCCCAATATCGCCAGCAAGCGTGCAGTATACGTACAATACGATAGCATGGTGGGTACCGGCAACAGTTCTACCAATGCGCCGAGCGATGCGGCCGTGGTATTGGCGAAGCCGAGCAGCAAGGCCCTGGCGGTAACCACCGATTGCAACAGCCGCTATGTGTACGCCGACCCGTATAAAGGCGCAATGATCGCCGTGGCCGAAGCGGCCCGCAACATCGTATGCAGCGGCGGCGAGCCCCTGGGCGTTACCAACTGTCTCAATTTCGGCAATCCCTACGACCCGCAGGTATATTACCAGTTCGTCAACGCCATCAAAGGCATGGGCGAAGCCTGCCGTCGTTTTAATACACCCGTTACCGGCGGTAACGTCAGCTTCTACAACCAGCACCCCGAAGGCGCGGTGTACCCCACGCCGACCATCGGCATGGTGGGATTGCTCGATAGCTGGAAAGACAAGATGACCCTTTCTTTCGTTGAACCCGGCGACAGCATTTACCTCGTAGGTACGGCTACCGATGATATCGGCAGTTCCGAATACCTGCACAAGCTGCATGGCGTTGAGTTCTCTCCCGCACCTCATTTCGATATCGGAGAAGAGCTGGCCCTGCAGCAATCGATCACGCTGCTGATCAAAAACAGGCTCGTCAAATCGGCGCACGACCTGTCTGAAGGCGGGTTGTTCGTGGCCCTTACCGAGGCCGGTTTCTTCAATAACCTCGGCTTCGATATAGCAACCGATGCTTCCGTCCGTAAAGATGCTTACCTGTTCGGCGAAGGGCAAAGTCGGGTGATCATTACCGTTAGTGCGGGCCAGGAAGAAGCGCTGGAATCGGCGCTGGGCGGCCAGGCATGTAAGAACCTCGGTGTGGTTACCGCCGGTGAAGTGGTGATCGACGGGGAAGACTGGGGTACGATTGCGGCCTGGAAGGAGAAGTATGATACGGCCATTGAGCAATTGCTTGCGGGGCATGGGGCCGAGCACGCGATGAGCGCGTTGTAGAGGGTGCGGCGGTGGCTTTGGTTTGCAGCAAGCCTGTATTTCGATTCATGTCGACTATGCGGGCTGGTTCGCGCAGACTATACGGGCTGATTCGCGCAGACCATGCAGGCTGATTCGCGCAGACCATGCAGGCTGGTTCACGTCAACTATACGGGCTGGTTCACGCCAAGACCGCAAAGGAGCAAAGACGCAAAGGTGTATATTGCTTATAGGTTGTTGACGATGCGATGAATGCCGTCTTTGATGAGGGGTACATTGAAGTTAATAAGAAGGCCTAATTTGAAATGACCGAGTTTGAGGTAGCTGACCACTTGCCGGTAATGGACCTTGCCGAGTTCTTCAACAGATTTTATTTCGATCAGTAATTTCTCTTCAATCAGCAGGTCTGCCCTATAGGCGGGACCGATATCCACTTCGTTATAATTGATACGGATTGATTTCTGGCGCTCTGCATGCAGGTGCCGGCGCATACATTCATAGAAGATCACTTCTTCGTATACTTTTTCAAACAAGCCCGGCCCCAATTGACGGTGCACATCCAGGCAGATATCAACCATTATTTTCGCTAACCTGTTCTCCTCCATAACCATGACAGCAGTTTTTAATTTTCAGGCATCTTTTGCAGCGTAGCGCGTGCTAAACATTCCTTATTGTGTTTTACGCGCCAGCCCTTGCCGCATGATGCTGCAGAAAGTGGCGATAACGGCCTTGCAAACTATTAAAGATGAACCACCCATCCATCACAACTCACCAAATACGGTGAAATCACCCTTTGCGTCTTTGCTTCTTTGCGGTCTTGGCGTGAACCAGCCCGTATAGTCTGCGTGAACCAGCCCGTATAGTCGGCGCGAACTAGCCCGTATAGTCTGCGTGAACCAGCCCGTATAGTTGACGGGAACCAGCCCGTATAGTTGACGTGAACCAGCCCGCATACCATCCCGCCTGTAAGCCAAAAATGCCTCACCCGCCACCTGCCTTAATCTTACCTTTGCATGCATGCACCCATCTTCCACCATCATCATCACCGGCGCCGCGGGCTTCATCGGCAGTTGCCTGGCGGGCTTCCTGAATATGAAAGGCTTTGACAACCTCATCCTGGTCGACGATTTTTCGCACCGGGAAAAAGAAGCCAACCTGGCGGGAAAAAAATATGCGCAACGCGTGGAACGGAACGATTTGTTCCGGTGGTTGCAGACCACCGGAACAAAGATCGATTTCGTATTTCATATCGGCGCCCGCACCGATACCACCGAATTCGATTACTCCATCCATGAAAAACTGAATGTGGAATATTCAAAAAGCATGTGGAAGTACTGCGTGGAGAAAAATATTCCGCTGGTATATGCATCGTCGGCCGCCACCTATGGCGACGGCTCGCTGGGATACAGCGACGACCATGAATTACCCTATCGGCTGCAACCCCTGAACCCGTAT
>JAKPBL010000177.1 GCA_029778965.1 Bacteroidota bacterium | reverse complement strand
CGTAACCGTATAACCCAGGTATTCGCACATGCGCCTGATCTGGCGGTTCAATCCCTGCACCAGGGTGATCCTGAATTGCTGCCGGCCGGTAACCGTTACTTTACAGGGCAGGGTTTTCTTGCCATCGAGCGGAATGCCCTGGCTCATCTTCTCAGCAAAACCGGCTTCGAGGGGCCGGTGCACGCGTACCGTGTATTCCTTTTCATGGGCATTACCGGCACGAAGCAGCTTGTTCACCATATCACCGTCGTTGGTAAGAAAGATCAGTCCCTCAGAATCTTTGTCCAGCCGCCCGATCGGAAATATCCTTTTGTGAAACCCGATATAGCTGATGATATTGCCGGGTATATGCACTTCGGTGGTGGTAGTCACTCCCACCGGCTTGTTGAAAGCAATGTACAGGGGCTTTTCTTTCTGGCTGCGGGTTACCAGGCTGCCATCGACCTCCACTACGTCGCCGGGTGTATAACGGTTACCTGTAACCGCAATCTTGTCATTCAGCAATACACGGCCGGATTTTATCAGTTCGTCGGCTTCGCGGCGCGAACAATACCCGGTATCGCTGATGAATTTATTCAGGCTGACAGACGCAGACAAGCTCAGGATTTTTTACGTTTCTTTTTGACACCGCCGGGTTTCCTGCCGTTGTTCTCTTTCCTGGCAGCAGCGGGATGCTCCTTTAGCGAAGCGGCGATCACCCATTCGTAATCGAGCTGGCGCTTTTCGAGATTGGCGGCCACTACACGTATGCGCACTTTGTCGCCCATGCGGAACTGGCGGCCGCTGCGCATACCCACCAGCATGTAATCCGATTCAACATGCCTGAAATCATCATAGTCGGAAAGGCTGGCTACGCTTACCAGTCCCTCGCATTTATGTTCTACCGTTTCCGCCCAGAAGCCGAAAGAGGCAACGCCGCTGATCACACCGTCAAACTCTTCTCCCAGGAAATGCTGCAGGTATTCGACCTGCTTATACTTGTTACCCGCCCGTTCCGCCTCCATGGCTGCGCGCTCGCGCTCACTGCAATGCCTGCATTTTTCTTCCATCTTCTTGTCGGCCTGGGGCTGCTTATCGAGCACCTGCTGCAGAACACGGTGTACCATCACGTCGGGATAACGCCTGATGGGCGAGGTAAAATGGCAATAGTCTTTAAAGCCCAGCCCGTAGTGGCCGATATTCTTAGCCGTATAGATGGCTTTCGCCATGGTGCGAATACCCAGTTGCTCCAGCACATGCTGCTCGGGCTGCCCCTGCACGTCTTTCAGCAACTGGTTGAACGAGGCCGCGATGCTATCGGGCGATTTGGTATCGAATGCGTGGCCGAACTTACGGGCGAAAGCCGCAAAAGGCAATAGCTTTTCTTCATCGGGCTGATCGTGCACACGATAGGGAAAGGGCAATGGCTTTCCGTCTATTTCCACCTTGCCCGCATATTCAGCCACATAGCGGTTGGCCAGCAGCATGAACTCTTCGATCAGTTGATGCGCCTCCTTGCTTTCCTTGACGATGATACCGATGGGCCGGCGCTGCTCATCGAGCTTGAACCGTACTTCCTGCGACGAAAAATTGATCGCCCCTTTTTTAAACCGCTGCTTGCGAAAACGCTGTGCAAACCGGTTGAGCGTAAGTATCTCCTCTTTGTACAATCCGTCTTCCGATTCAATGATCTCCTGCACTTCTTCGTACGTGAACCGGTGGTCGGAATGGATGACAGTGCGGCCCAGCCAGCAATCTTTTACATCCCCTTTGTTCGATAGCTGGAATATAGCAGAGAAAGTGAATTTGTCTTCGTGCGGGCGCAGGGAGCACAGTTCATTCGAAATGCGCTCGGGCAGCATGGGATTGACGCGGTCGGGCAGGTACACGGAGGTAGCGCGCTGGTAGGCTTCTTTATCGAGCGCGGTATCGGGTTCCACATAATAGCTTACGTCGGCTATGTGCACGCCCACTTCAAAGCCACCCTTTACTTCACGGAAAGACAGTGCGTCGTCAAAATCCTTCGCATCGACGGGATCGATGGTAACCGTCAGTATATCCCGGCAATCCCTTCTCCGGGCGATTTCGGCGCCTGGTAATACATCGGGAATGCGCGCCGTTTCTTCCAGCACATCGTCGGGAAAGCCAATACTGAAACCGCTTTCGAGAATGATCTCTTTCATCGCCAGGTCGTTTTCGGCAATGTCTTCGAGTATTTCCGTTACCACGCCGACAGGCTTTTTACCATTCTCCCATTCGGTCATTTTGACCATTACGCGGGCGCCGTTCGGGGCATCAAGTGTATTGCTCAGCGGGATGTATATATCGGGCATCGGCTTGTCGCCCTCGGGTAAAAAGAAAGCGAAATTCTTGCTTACGTCGAGCTTGCCGACAAAAGAGGTTTGTTTTCTTTCCACCACACGATCCACCACCCCCTGCATCCGGCCGCTCACGCCCGCCGGTTTGGTAATACGAACCTCCACGGTATCGCCGTGCATGGCTGTATTGAAATCGTTGGGGCGGATCAGTACATCCTGCTCCAACTGGTCGACGATCACAAATCCCATTCCGCTGCGGGTAATGTCTAGTCTTCCCCTTAAGGTCTTCTGGCTACCCTGCTGCTTCGCTTTATTCTTCTTTTTCGCTTTTTTCTGCTGGCTCATCTGGCTAGATTAATATCCGGCTTATACGCTTCAATAAATGTACCGATTCTGCGGGTAAACCTCTCCCCGTCGCCAAATAAAAAGACCATTTCGATGGGAACCACATAAAACGGCAACTGCCCCAGTTCCTGCCTGAACTTTACCAGCCTTACCGCATCTTTTTCGGTAGTGAGGATGATCTTGTTGGCAGCGGTCATCTGGTCGAACCGGCGCCGGATATCGGTCAGGTCGTCGATGCTGAAAATATGGTGATCGCCGTACACCAGTTGCTCATACGAACGGCAACGGTCGTTCAGCCAGCGCTTCAGCGGCCGGGGATTGGCGATGCCCGTTACCAGCAGCACTTCAGGCTCGCCGGTTAGGCGATACGGTTCATGGCGAAGGATATGATATATCTCACCGTAATGAATAGCCGAAAAGAACAGCTCCTGTCCTTTTCTCAGGTTCAATTCGGCTTTGATCGAGTCGGCTTCTCCTGTTTCAAGGGTAAGGGGACATTTGGTAACCACTACCAGGTCTGCTTCGCGGGCCCGCCGTTTTTCATCGCGCAGGTCGCCGGTAGGCAGGTACCAGTCGCGCGTGTAGAGGTTATTGTAATCGGTGAGCAATATGTTCAATCCGGCGCGGATGCTGCGGTGCTGAAAAGCATCGTCGAGTATGACCGCCCGGGTATCGCGACGATCGTGCAGCAACTGTGGCAGCGCAGCCACGCGGTCTTCACCCACGGCAACGGCCGTTGCCGGGAATTTCAGGTGGAATTGCATCGGCTCGTCGCCGATATCGAGCGCATCGGTATGCTCGTTCGCCAATACATACCCCCGGGTGCGGCGCTTATAGCCGCGGCTAAGCGTAGCCAGGGAATACCGTTTACCAAAATGCCGCAGCAGGTATTCGACCATGGGCGACTTACCGGTGCCACCGGCGGCAATATTGCCGACGCAGATCATTGGCAGGGCAAATGCCGACGACGACAATACATTGTGATCGTACAGCTTGTTGCGCACGAAGATCACCGCCAGGTAAACCAGTGAAAAGGGAAACAGAATGATCCGTATGGGCTTGAGCAATGGGAAATTAAAATTCATAGATCATCTCGGGCGTAATACAGGCAGTTAAAGGTATATCATATTCGGCCAGCTCCGGCAGCACCGGCTCGGGGGCAAACTGGCTGATGCCGAGAAAAACACAGTTATCGCGGCAGCCGGGTAAAAACCGGTCGTAGAAACCGCCGCCATAGCCAAGCCGGTTCCCGCGGCGGTCGAACGCCAGCAGCGGCACGAGCACCAGGTCGAGCCGGCGGGCAGCAACGGGCCGGCCGTCGGCCGGTTCGGCGATGCCCCATTTATTCAGGGCGAAACGGGTGTCGTCGTTCACCTCCCTGGCCTGCATCTGCCGCTGCGACAGATCTGTTACAGGATAACACAACACCAGCGCCGGGTTCCTGAACCGTAAAAAATCGGTCAGTAGAAAGCTATTGGGCTCGCCCTTGTCGGTCAGGGGCCAAAAGCTCAGCACATGATCGGCAGGATCGGGTAAAGCAAACTGCTGAAACCGGATCAGCAGCAGGTCGTCGATCTTCGCGCGCTGGCTACCGGTCAGGCCTAACCGCTTTTGCATGTACTGTTGCCGGAGTTCCTGTTTGGTCATGGGCTGTCGTCAGCGATTGATAAAAAAAGAAAAAAGCGTGGTGCCGTAATGGCGCGTCTGCACGAAGAGCGGAAAGCCTTCATAGGCATTACGCGGCGTATGCTCCAGCACAAACATGCCACCGGGCGTAAGCAGCTCATGCCGGGCCACCAGCCGGGGAAGATCGTCTATATTCTCCAGCGCATACGGCGGACCGGCAAAAATAAAATCATAGCTGTCGCGGCATTCGGCCATGAAACGAAACACGTCAGACCTGACCACTTTCACCTGTTGCAGTCCGAACGACTGCGCCGTTTTCCGAATGAAGGCATACATGCCGGGATCTTTTTCCACCACGGTACAGTCGGCAGCGCCGCGCGAAGCAAGCTCATAACTGATACTGCCGGTGCCCCCAAAAAGATCAAGGGTTTTGAGTCCGTCAAAAACAAGGTTGTTCTGGAGAATATTGAACAATCCTTCTTTGGCAATATCGGTGGTTGGACGGGTATAAGGCATCTGTGCCGGCGGGTTCACTCTTCTGCCGCCCAGGCGGCCGCTTATAATGCGCATGACGCCAGTTGAATGAGCGGGGTGAAATAATGCGCGGGCTCGTCGCCCAGTTTGTCTTCGGGCAGAACGAGGCCGTTGGGCACGGGCGCCATGCGTATATCGGTTACATATTTGATCAGTTCGGCGTACAGCGATGAATCGGTATTGATCCAGCCGTTGAAATACAACTGTACGGTGGCGGGGTCAAGACCGGTTTGCTCCAGCGCCGACAGCAGGTAGTAGCTGATATCTTCCGGTTGCTGGTATTCATATTGCTGCACTACCTGCCACTCTTTTTTGCGCAGGGCCAGGTAAATACGGTTGGTCTCAAACAACAGGAACGCTTCGCCTTCGCTGTAGGCGGGAATCTTATCGAG
>JAKPBL010000172.1 GCA_029778965.1 Bacteroidota bacterium | reverse complement strand
GATGAAATCGCCGATATATAAATAATCCACCCTGAAATCCTGTCCCCAGGAAGAGAAGCAATGCGCTTCGTCAATAACAAACCGGGCTATCTTTCTTTTCAATAACAATCGTTCAATCGTCACCGACCGGAGCGACTCAGGCGAAATATACAGCAGGCTGGCAAGGCCGTTCTCAATTCTTTCAATCGCTTTGCTTCTTTCAACAGGGTCCAGTAACCCGTTGATGGTTACCGCTTCGGTAATTCCTTTCTTTTCCAGGTTATCGACCTGGTCTTTCATTAGCGATTGCAGCGGCGAGATAATAACGGTTAATGCTTTGGCGTTTTCACCGCTCATTAATGCGGGAACCTGGAAGGTGATGGACTTTCCGCCGCCGGTGGGAAATACCGCCAGGATGGATTCTCCGTGGATGGTGGCTCGTACGGCTTTTTCCTGCAGGGGCTCCCCTCCATAGGTGCGGAAACCCGGGAAGCCGTAATATTTTTTCAGGGCAAGCACAGGGTCCAGTGCGCGTTTGCAATAGGTACAACCGGGTATGCATGGATTATTTCTTAACAGGAAAAGCAGCCTTTCTACTTCGGGATAGTTTTTTAACACCCATGGCGGCGTAAGGGAAAACCGGTCGTCGCAATGCAGCAGCGCCAGGGCATAAGCCAGGGCAACGGGATTGGTGCTGATAAAGGAGTCGAGATCGCTGTTGCTGCAGATTTTATTGTCGAATTTTTTTTTGATGATGCCTGGCAGGGCGTCTTTGCTTACCGGGCTGTGGTAGTGAAGAAATCTAAAGAAGTTATCGAACCCTTTCTGATTCGATAACAGGAGGAATAATATCTGTTTAAAGTCGTCGTCCAGTTGTTGAAAGGCGGCAACTTCGTCAAAAAATAAATCTTTTGCTTTTATGGAATCATTGAGGGGATTGTTAAGTTCTTCGGTGTGCAGCTTGTCGTCTTTTAGAAGACGGTGGTATGGATTTTTGGGAAATAGTAATGGGGAAAGCAACAGGGTGTCAATGGCCCTGGTTTGTCCCCAGCCGACATTGCCGAAATGTTTCTGTAAATAAAACAGGTCGTGGGATAAGATATTGTGTCCGCAAATGAATGTGGCCGGTTCAATAAACTTTTCAAATGCAGCGGGGTCGTTTTTGTGGAAAGTAACGTCGTTTGACAAAATACAGCCGATATCAACTACCCGGTGCGTTTTTGCACTCACTTCAATATCAAAGAAAGCAATCAGGGTCATGGTTAAGGTTGGAGATGGCTGGTTCAGGTCTAAAATAGCTTAAAATCTTTCATATTGAAAGAGGTTACTGATCGGCAGGTTTTGGGAATAGCGGATGATAAGGAACATAATTGTACAACTCCTAATACCTCCTAAAATTGTAAAAATTGGGAGAAATTATGTGGATGCGATTGATTTTCAGTCGCTTGTTGTACAATACCAGCCGGTCGACTACTGTCCCAGTTTCACAAATGCAGAATAGGCAACCAGGTTTTTCTTCGTCCTGAATGCAGCCCAATAGATGCCTGCGGGGAGACCACTAATATCAATCGTTTTGCTCGTAACGCCAACCAGCGAAACGATGATTGGCTTCTGTCCGTTTACCGTCAATATTTCCAAGGTTTGCCAGTTGTCCTCCAACTTTAAGCCGTCAATGTTCAAAACAGTAGTTGCCGGATTGGGAAAAATGCGAATCCGGTAATTGTCTGTTGGCAGGGAGTCTACCGGCGTTACCGAGCCGATCGTAAATGCCAAAGCATTGCTGTTCACGATCCGGGGCATTGCACAATTTTGTACGCTCCGTAGCACGCACCTTATTTTATCGCCCGTTTTGCCTGGTATGTAAACGATACTGGCATTATTGGCCCCGCTAATGTTGGCCCAGCCAGCCGTTCCCGTACTGTCCTGCCATTGGTATTGCGGCCAGTTCCCGCCATTTACCGGAGAGGCGGTTAAGGTGGTTGATTCACCGGGTTCAACTGTTGTGGTTCCGGTAATGGAATTCGAAGCTACGAGGCTTTGGGAGAGGCGGGCGACAATCGTATTGCTCAACGCCGAATCAGGGAGCGCGCAACGCGAACTGCTGTGCAGCACACAACGGATTTTAGCACCGTCGATCGTAGCCTGGTAATGCAATGAGTCTGTATTGCCCTGACGAATATTTTTCCATCCCTGCGCATCAGTACTATCCTGCCATTGATACATCGCAGATGAACCCGCATTCAGAACAGTCGAATAGAATACCGTCGAGGGATCTTCGCTGCATTGCAGTGTGGGACAGTTCCCAATTGTAATAGCTGGCGGTGATGGGGAGGTGATATTGAGTGTGAAAACATTGCTGGTATCATTGTCGGCGATACACCGGTAAACCGTTTTATCGAGCGATGCGGGGATGTTTTTTATCTGGAGCATGGGGCCGTTGCTGCCGTTAAACAGCGCATTATCTGAAATGCTGGCAAAGCCAGTCCCCGTGTTTTGTTGCCATTGGTAATGGGTACCGGCGATCAGGGCGGGTATGGTGGCCGTATCGCCGGCGCAGTGCCGGAACTGCTGCCCAATATTATTTCGGAGGATGCCTACGCCATAGTACGTGTTTTTCAAGCCCAGGAAGTCCGGTTTCCCATCTCCATCCATATCATAAAATCCCATAGGAAATCCCCCATCTGTTACGATCAGCGAATTCATTACAGATTTGCAGGGGATACTGTTATTCAGCATCATCACATTGGTGCCGGTATGGCAGCAGATGAAGCCAGCGAATGCAAGGTCGGGCTTCCCGTCACCATTTATATCTCCATTGATGATTTCACCAGACCGGTAAACAGGTCCTGACAAAGGAAAACCGGTCCAGTGTTCAAAATTCAAGTTCCCCGGCGTAGTGATGTTTCTTAACAGGAGCCCGTATGTATAGGCATTATTGGTAAAGGCGATGTCGGGCTTGTCGTCACCATCCAGGTCGGCGATAGTTAGGTCATAGGGTTTGCTTCCACTATAGACACTGTACTTATATACCTGGTCAAAGGAAAATTTTCCGGGTACGCTGTTGTTGTGTACCACCACAATGCTGTCAACATAGGTATAGACCATGGCGATGTCAGGCCTTCCGTCGTCATCAAAGTCGGCTAGACGTAAACGGCGACTATAGCCTGAATAACCGGGCGGCGCCACCGCCTCTACGTTCCCGAATAGGATGGTATCGGACGTACTTAGGTTTCTCATGACCATTGGCGTGCTGTTCGATATGAATACGAGGTCCGTCCGGCCGTCATTGTCCATATCAGCAGCCGTCAGGGTACTGTAATATGCTGGTGCCTCTTTGGTCTCCAGTGCCAGTGTGAAGTGG
>JAKPBL010000261.1 GCA_029778965.1 Bacteroidota bacterium | reverse complement strand
ATACAGCCTGCTGCTGGTTTTTTTCCTGGCCATCGCCCTGATCGTGGTGCTGCAATTCAATTCCAACCGCAGCATCAACGACCTGATCGGCAGCAATAACAGCTTACTCGAACACCTTACGGTAAAATCAGGACTGGAAAACCTGCGCAGTGAAATCCTGTCGATGGAAAGCCGACTGCGCGGCGTGGTTATCAGCGGCCAACCCAACCAGGCCGATCTTTCAGGCGATTCGGCGGCTGTTCATGCCGCCATCCGCAAGCTGGAAAACGGCCATCTGGATAGCCGCCTCCAGCCTTCGCTCCGGCAGCTCAAACTTCTCACAGCCCAAAAGCTCGCTTTCAGTCAAATGATCATCGACAGCCTGCGTACCGGTGGCAAAGCGGCTGCCGAACGTGTTATCAACACCGGCGCCGGCACTGGCCTCATCGACTCCATCGATGCCGAGATCAGGATCATCGACAGACTGCACCAGCAGGCCGTGGTGCACGCTACTGAACAAGCCGATCAGAACGGGCTCAAGGCCAAAACCATGGGCACCCTCATGGCCGCCATCGCCGCCATCGCTTCCATTTTCACCTTTGCCTTCGTGGCCCTGCGAATGCAACAACAGCAAAAGCTGATAGAGCGGCTCAACGAATCGGAAAAGAACGCTGTTAACGCCCGCCAGGCGCAGGAGAAATTCCTTGCCAACATGAGCCATGAAATCCGCACCCCCCTCAACGCCATCCTCGGCTTTACCAACCTGCTCAGCCGGCAGCCGCTCGATCAAACGCCCCGTGAATATGCCGATGCCATCCACCGCGCCGGTGAAAACCTCACGGTGATCGTGAATGACATCCTCGACCTTTCCAAGCTCGACGCCGGCATGATACGCCTCGAAAAGATCACCTTCAGCCTGCGCGACCTGCTGCAATCGGTCGGTATGCTATTCAACGGCAAAGCCACCGAAAAACAGATCAGCTTTACCAGCGAGGTTGGCGACGAAGTTCCCGATATGCTGCAGGGCGACCCCACCCGTCTTACCCAGATCCTCGTTAACCTGCTGGGCAATGCTTTTAAATTCACCGACCACGGCAGCGTCGGCGTACGTGTACATGCCAGTTCCCTGAACGACCAGTCAACGCAGCTCACTATCGAGGTAAACGATACAGGCATCGGCATCGGCGCCGGTGAACTGGCCCACGTCTTCGATCGTTTCCGCCAGGCAGAAGACGCCACCAACCGGAAATACGGCGGCACCGGCCTCGGGCTCACCATTGTCAAAGAGCTGGTCGCCATACAACAGGGACATATCCTGGTAACCAGCGAACCAGGTGCGGGCACCCGCTTCCAGCTAACCATTCCCTACCAACTGGCTGCCGGTAACCGGACCGCCTGGAATGCACAAACACAACTGCCGCTACCCGACCCCGTCACCGCAAGGCTGCTGGTGGTTGAAGACAACGAACTCAACCAACGCCTGCTGTCGCACTTGCTGGCGGGATGGAACATCGGCTTCGATGTGGCGGGCGACGGACAGGAAGCCATCCGGCAATTGCGCAACCAGCCGTACGACCTGGTGCTGATGGACATACAGATGCCACGGATGGATGGCTATACAGCCACCCGCATCATCAGAACCGAGCTGGGCCTTCCCGTTCCCATCATCGCTATGACTGCCCACGCATTGGCCGGCGAAAAAGAAAAATGCATAGCGGCCGGCATGAACGATTATATTTCCAAACCCCTTCATGAGCACCAGCTCTATTCGATGATACACGACCACCTTCAATGGAGCGCCGCTACCCAACGGCCGGAGCCGCCGGCAGATACCGGCCAGGAAACATACGCTACCATCGATCTGCGGTACATGCGCCAGGTGAGCCGGGGCGACCTTTCTTTCGAAAGAACCGTGGCGGGGCAATTTATCGAAGGCATAGACGAAGAGCTGGCATCGCTGGCCGACGCCCTGCGACAGAAAAACAGCCTGCAGGCCGCCCGCATTGCCCATAATATGAAAACCACCGTCAGCATTATGGGCCTCAATGAAAAGCTCAACCCCTGGCTCGACGCCATCGAGCACCCCGCGGATGAACAGGAACAGCAGGCGGCTTTCGACGCGCTGAACGCCCGTTGCCGGGATGCCGTTTCAGAAACCAGGCAGTTTATACACTCATTGGAAAAATAACGATGACGGCAAACGACCAGCAACGGCCATTAACGAGCAGATAACATCCCGGCTGCTGTAATTGATTAGCTTTATAAAAATTGAACATCATGAAAAAACTCCTCGTTGCCTTGTTCAGCATGCTGGCAATAGCCGGTACCGGCATGGCGCAAACGCCCGCCACCGCGCAAAAACCGGCAAAAGCAAAAACCGCCGCTACCACCGCCAAAAAAGAAACTACCGCGGCCACAACCGCAGCGCCGGCCAAAAAAGACGGCACGCCCGATATGCGTTACAAGGCCAATAAAGAAGCAGCCAAGAAACCCGCCGTACACACCAAGAAAGACGGTACACCCGACAAGCGTTACAAGGAGAACAAAAAGTCGTAATGGACGCAAAATCCCCGCATATACTGAACACTTCAGCCAACTTGCTGGGATTTTGCCTGGTGGTGCTGACATCGATCCGCATTTCGCGTTTCAATGCCGGCACCATCATTGATGAAGTAACAGGCGTGGCCAGCATCCTGCTCATGGCCAGTTGCCTGTTTTCTTTTCTTTCCCTGCGTACCGGTCAATACCGTATGGGTGAAAAGTTGGAAAACCTGGCCTCGATCGTTTTCCTCCTGGCTCTTTTTTGCCTTTCCGGCACCATCCTGCTGGTTTCCTTCAATGTACTGCCCCATACCATCGCAAAAAACTAGCCCATGCGATGCTGCCTGACGAAAATCAGTTTATTGTATAACCACTATCAGTGAAGCCCTGCGGGTCATAAGGCAATTTTGTACTATGACCCGCTCTGTTTTACCCAATGCAGGCCTGCTGTCGAAATATGACCGCCCGGTGCCGCGGTACACCAGCTACCCAACCGTTCCCTACTGGAAAGAAGAGATCAGCAAAGAAGCATGGCGGCACGATGTACAGCAGCATTTTAGCACCGCTCACCGCAAAGGAGGCATAGCCCTGTATATTCACCTTCCTTTCTGCGAAACGCTTTGCACCTAC
>JAKPBL010000151.1 GCA_029778965.1 Bacteroidota bacterium | reverse complement strand
CGGCACATCATAATTGACCACCACGTCGATGGTGTCGATATCGATACCGCGCGACAACACATCGGTAGCCACGATCACTGGAATACGCCCGCTTTTAAAACCCTGCAAAAGGTCTTCCCGTTCACTCTGTTCCAGGTCTGAATGTATTTCGGCCACATTGAACTTCGCCCGCTTAAGGGTTTGCGTTAGCTGCTTTACCGTTTGCTTTCGCGAGCAGAAAATAATAAGGCTGCGATGTGGCGTTTCCCGGATAATTCGCTGAATCAATGGGATCTTCTGGGGCTCATATACTACATAGGCTTTCTGCACCACTTTTTCAGGTGGCTTCGAAATAGCAATATTGATTTCCACCGGATTTTTCAGTATGCGCCGGGCGAGCTGCCGGATCTTGTCTGGCATGGTGGCCGAGAACAACAGGCTTTGCCGCTTGTCGGGCAGGTACTTAATAATGCGCATGATGTCGTCGCTAAAGCCCATATCGAGCATGCGATCGGCCTCGTCGAGCACCAGGTATTGCAACTGGCTGAAGTCCACATAGCCCATATTCAGGTGAGCAATCAGTTTGCCGGGGGTGGCTATCACCAGGTCAACGCCATTGCGTAGCGCCTGCTTCTCCTGCACAAAAGCGCTGCCATCACCACCGCCATAAATGGCAATACTGCTGACGGGCGTAAAATAAGCGAGCCCTTCCACGTGTTGCGCAATCTGGATGGCCAGTTCGCGCGTCGGCACGATGATCACGCCACTGGTATGACCTTCATGGCGGTGTTCTATCAGCTTACTAAGAATGGGTAACAAAAAAGCAGCCGTTTTCCCTGTTCCGGTCTGCGCGGATGCGATGATATCCCGACCGTCGAGGATGGATGGCATAACCTGCTCCTGAACGGGTGTCAGGGTTACATAACCAGAAGCATCGATGCCTTCCATGAGTCCCGGATCGAGGGGTAATTCACTAAACTTCACAAATAAAAAACATTTCTAATTGGTAAAGATAGTCATTCACCTTCGTTTTTTCGACTAGAATACACCGCTATCGGGCCTGTTTCGGGCTATTTTGTACACAGGTGGTGTAATTTCAGCAATGAAAAGGGTCGGACCGGCGGGTCAGGTTCAAAAACAGCGAACCGACCACTCGCGCATAAAATAGTCGCCGGCAGCCAGTGACTGAATGCCTTCCTTCTGCGTAATATCCTGGTTATGGTTGACCTGGTCGGCCACGCCGCACCAGGGCTCCAGGCAAATAAAAGGCGCTCCCGCTGGCTGCCAGATGCCGAAAAACGGAAAATCTTTCCAACGGAACTCGACGCCATAGGGGTGAAGATCGGCCCGCAGGCAAATGCAGGTATCGGGGATATCTTTCAATACCATCGCATCTTTGGCGAACAATTCTTTCCTGATATACAGGCGGCGGTCAGGCAGGGCAACTGTTTCCGTACGCGGGCTCACCAATCCGTTCTCCAATGTAAACCGGCGCAGGCTGGTAGAGGTATCGAACTCGAGGTAATGCCGGCTAAATGCCTGGGGCGCTTCCACACCACGTGGAGGGAGGGCGAATGCAGGATGTGCGCCCAGCGAAAACCACAACCGGCCGGCGCCTTTGTTCTGTACAGTATAGCGCAGGCTCAACCGGTCGTTGACCAACTGGTAATACAGATCGAGCGAAAACGAGAATGGGTACACTGAACGGGTTCCGGCGTCATCCTGCAGGTTAAAATTAGCAGTCACCGTGCTGGTCTTCTCTGCCACAAAGCTGCGGTCGCGCGCAAAACCATGGCGCGGCAGCGTATATGCCTTCCCGTTATAATAATAGGTATTGTCTTTCAGCGAGCCTACAATAGGAAAAAGTACGGGCGAAAACTTACCCCACCACGCACTGTCGCCGGTCCACAGGTAGCTTTTACCCGTTTTTTTGTTTTCCAGCAACTGCAGCTCCGCACCCCGGGGATGGATGGCCACCCGCAGGCAATCATTCTCCAGGAAAACCAGTTCAGACATTTTTTCCGTTTTTACAAAAGTAGCGAAACGCATTAAAGGGCAACCGTCGGCGCTACATATTACGCCGGTATTGCCCGCCCACTTCATACAGGGCCTGTGTGATCTGGCCCAGTGAGCAGTATTTCACCGTTTCCATCAGGGCAGCAAAGAGATTCCCGTCGTGCAACGCCGTTTGCCTCAGGCGCTCCAGAGCAGCAGGCGCCTCTCTGGCATGGCGCCGGTGAAACCGTTGCAGGTTATCTATCTGCCGGTCTTTTTCGGCCGTAGTTGCCCGGATTACCTCTGCGGGCAGCACCGTGGGCGATCCTTTCCGGTTCAGAAAGCTGTTTACGCCAATAATGGGCAACTCACCGGTATGCTTTTGGGTTTCGTAATGAAGGCTCTCTTCCTGTATCTTATTGCGCTGGTACATCCTTTCCATCGCGCCCAGAACGCCGCCGCGCTCATTGATGCGTTCGAACTCCTGCATAACAGCTTCCTCCACCAGATCGGTCAGCGATTCGATTACGAAAGAGCCCTGGATGAAATTCTCGGTTCTCGCCGTACCCAGTTCCCGGTTTATAATGAGCTGGATGGCCATGGCACGGCGCACGCTTTCTTCGGTTGGCGTAGTGATGGCTTCATCATACGCGTTGGTGTGCAGGGAATTGCAGTTGTCGTAAATCGCATAAAGCGCCTGGAGCGTGGTGCGGATATCGTTGAAGTCGATCTCCTGCGCGTGCAACGACCGGCCCGAGGTCTGGATATGGTACTTCAGTTTCTGGCTGCGTTCATTCGCCTTGTATTTGTATTTCATCGCCTTGGCCCAGATGCGCCGGGCCACGCGGCCGATCACGCTGTATTCGGGATCCATACCATTGCTGAAAAAGAAGCTCAGGTTGGGCGCAAATGCATCGATGTGCATACCGCGGCTCAAAAAATATTCTACGTAGGTAAATCCGTTGGCCAGCGTAAACGCCAATTGGGTAATAGGGTTGGCGCCCGCTTCCGCAATATGATAACCGCTGATGGAGATACTGTAAAAATTCCGGATGTTGTGCTCAATGAAATACGCCTGCACGTCGCCCATGAGCTTCAGGGCAAACTCGGTGGAAAAGATACAGGTGTTCTGTGCCTGGTCTTCTTTCAGTATATCGGCCTGCACAGTACCCCGCACCTGCTGCAATGCTTCTGCCTTTAGCAAAGCGTACTGGCCGGGCGACAGTAGCTGGTCGGCCGCCTGCCCCAATAAACCCAATCCGAGGCCGTTATGCCCCTCAGGCAGATCACCGTCATAAGCAGGATCATCTTTCCCTTGTTCATGATCGGATTGCCGGCCTTCGTTTTGCAGCCATTTTTCGCAGTGCTGATCGATGGCGGCATGCAGAAAAAAGGCAAGTACGATGGGCGCCGGCCCGTTGATGGTCATACTTACCGAGGTGAGCGGATCACACAGATCAAAGCCGCTGTACAATTTCTTTGCATCATCTACGGTGGCGATACTAACGCCGCTGTTGCCCACCTTTCCGTAAATGTCGGGGCGCCGGTCGGGGTTTTCGCCATAAAGGGTAACCGAATCGAAAGCCGTGCTCAGTCGCTTGGCCGGCTGGTCACTGCTCAGGTAATGAAAACGCCGGTTCGTACGCTCCGGCCCGCCTTCACCGGCAAACATACGCGTAGGGTCTTCGTTGTGCCGCTTCAGTGCAAACGAGCCTGCCGTAAAGGGGAATTCACCCGGCAGGTTTTCCCGCAGGCACCAGCGAAGTACATCGCCCCAGTCGCTGTAGGCTGGCAGGGCCATTTTTTGCAATACCGTTCCGCTCAGCGTAGTGAAACGCAACGGCTGGCGGATGGTTTTTCCCCGCACGCTGTATTCGAGAAAAGGCGCCTTGTATCGTTCGCAAACGGCCGGCCATTCGTCGATCAGTTGCCTGTTGGCGGGATCAAGCTGCTGCAGCAGGGCATGCTCTTTCTCAAGCAGCAATTCTTTGATTTGATTGTCGGTATCCGTTAGTACGCCCCGCAGCCGGTACCATTTGCTGGCAAC
>JAKPBL010000147.1 GCA_029778965.1 Bacteroidota bacterium | reverse complement strand
GCCGAAAAGACCGTTGACGATCTGCGGCAGGGTAATAAAGAAATTGAATATGCCCATGTAAATACCCAATTTGCCGGCCGGTATGGAACCCGACAGGATCACATAGGGCATGGCGAGAATGCT
Source organism: Bacteroidota bacterium (assembly GCA_029778965.1). Taxonomy (GTDB): domain Bacteria; phylum Bacteroidota; class Bacteroidia; order Chitinophagales; family Chitinophagaceae; genus Flavihumibacter. The sequence continues at coordinate 1,904 of JAKPBL010000147.1, read as the reverse complement.
TGCCCACGCAAGCCCCACGCCCACCATGGCGTATTTCAGCATTTCGGGGTCTTTGATAAAGAAAACGGAGATCAGGCCGATGCCCCCGGCAAACAGCGATACGGCATGGGTCATTTTACGCCCGATGATGGCGGCTATTGCCGGTAATGCCAGGGCATATATCATGGCGATAAAATTGTACACGCCAAATGCGGAGCTTACTTTGTTGCCTGCTTCGTTATAGGCAATGGATTTGGAATAGTCGCCCGTTAAGCCGTACACGTGGGTGGCCACTGCGTCGGTGGTAAATACCCACATGCTAAACAGGCCGAACCATGAAAAGAACTGCACCAATCCCAGTTGCCGCATGGTGCGCGGCATGCGCCGGAAATCTTTCATGATAGATGCCAGGCCGCCGCCTGTTTCGGCCGCCGGTTCGCCATGGTATTTATGGTATTCCGCAGGTGGGTATTCTTTCGAAAAGAAAACCGTGACGAGAATTGCCGCCATGAACACGGCGGCGCCGATGTAAAAAGAATAGCGGATATTGTCTGCCACGCCGCTGCTGCCCGCTTCCATGCTGACACCTGCCGATGCCAGCCATTCAGGCAGAAAGGAGCCTGCTACGGCGCCCAGCCCGATCAGGAAGGTCTGTATGCTGAACCCGGTAGTGCGCTGGCTGTCGGGCAGGTTATCGGCCACCAGCGCCCGGAAAGGTTCCATCGCAATATTGAAGGAAGCGTCCATCACCATCACCATGCCGGCACCGATCCAGAGGGCGGGAATAACCCCGGCCATGCTGCCGGCATTGGGCAGGAATACCAGGGCCACCGACGATAATATGGCCCCTGTAAGGAAGTAAGGCTTTCGCCTGCCGAGGCGGTTCCAGGTTTTATCGCTGTAATGACCGATGATAGGTTGCACGATCATGCCAACAACGGGTGCTACCAGCCAGAACAAGGGAAGCTGCTCCACATCTGCACCGAAGCTTCTCAATATGCGGCTGGTATTCCCGTTCTGCAGGGCAAAGCCAAACTGGATACCCAGAAATCCCATACTCATGGTGAATATCTGCGCAACAGAAAGACGCGGGGTATGGGTGGTAGACATGATTATAAAATAGTTTGTGGTTTATGGTCCACAGACCATAAACCACAAACCAATTAAATTACAAATCCATTCGGAATAATCGCTCCCTTTTTCACCACCACGATGCCGTCTTTCACCGTGTATAAGGCGTGGTCGGTGTTTTCGAGGTGGTTGCCGCCGTTGATGCGCACATCGTCGCCGATCCGCACGTTCTTATCGATGATGGCGTTTTTGATGTAGCAGCGATCGCCGATGCCAAGCGTGGGATGCCCGTTTTCGCGGGCCTCCTTCATTTCAGCAATGGTTTCGAAATAGTCGTTGCCCATCAGGTAGCAGTTCACCACCGTGGTACCGTGACCGATGCGTGAACGGATACCTACTACGGTATTCTCCACGCGCGATGCGTTGATGATGCTGCCCTCTGCAATAACGGTTTTCTCCAGCGTCGATCCGCTGATTTTGCCGGGAGGCAGCATGCGTGCCCGGGTATAAATGGCATTGTTGTTATCGAAGAGGTTGAAGTCGGGAATGTCCTGGCACAGGTTCAGGTTCGCTTCGAAGAACGAATAGATATTACCGATATCGGTCCAGTACCCGTCGTACTGGTAGCTGGCTACTTTGTATTTGTCGATTGATTCGGGAATGATCTCCTTGCCGAAATCGGTGGCGTTTTTCTTCTCGTTTTCCAGCAGGTCGAAAAGCAGCTTGCGGTTAAAGATGTAGATGCCCATGCTCGCCAGGTAAATGCGACCGGCGTTACGCATGTCGCCGCCCGTATCACTGACCCATTCGGGCAGCAGGTCTTTTTGGGGCTTTTCGATAAAGGAAGTGATCAT